>CAVKAP010000012.1:0-6217 GCA_963654445.1 Segatella copri | reverse complement strand
CAATACCACTGTCTCCACATGCGGTGTTTGACTGAACATATCAAATGGTTGTACCTTATCGATTTTATATTTCTTCTCTAATTTCTTTAAATCCTTGGCCAAGGTACTTGGATTACAAGAAATATAAATAATGGATTGAATGTCTTTCTTCAATAGAACTTGAACCATTTGCTCTAATCCTTTTCGTGGTGGATCTACAATTAATGTATCAATTGCTCTATCAATCTTTTCTAATTCTTGACTTGCATCTCCTGCAATAAAGTGAAGATGTTCCTCACCATTGATCTTTGCATTCATTTGCGCATTTTCTACGGCATCTTTATTGTATTCAATTCCAATAATTTCCTTTGCACGATCTGCTACAAATAAACTGATCGCACCAATTCCACTATACGCTTCTACGATAAAATCTGATGGCTTTGTTGCCTCTCGAACATATTCATACAATTGGACGGCTTGTTGGGTATTTAATTGAAAGAAAGAACGAGGTAAAAGCTGACAGGTCTTATCTCCTAAATGAAGTGTCATCTTTTCTTGTCCTCCTAAACAAATCATTTCTTCACCAAAAATATCAATAGAATCTTTCTCTTTGATGCTTTGCCAAAAGGAAACAACCTCTTCTAAAGCCATACAAGCATCCACAAATTCCTTTGGTAATTGTATTCTTCCCGTAACCAAAATAATTTGAACGTTCTTTTCAAAGCTTTTAATCACTAAGGATTTTAAATCTTGAAGTGCATAGTCATTTAAAAGTTCAACAACCTTTTGTCGAACCTGTTCTACACTTTTTTCATGAACTAGACAACGATCAATCGAAATAAAATCATGTGAATCTCTTGCATATAAGCCACATTTCCATACCCCATTGATTTGAGTTAATGGAAGCTTACACATATTACGATAAGCTAATGGATTTGGATTCTTAATGATTTTTTGAACTCTTCCTTTATAGCTGGTGTATTTATGCAAGGATTCTTCAACCAGCTTTTCTTTCATCTTACATTGCTCTTTGTATTGGGCATGCATCAAGCTACATCCACCACAGCTTTGCCATTGCGAACAAAGGGGATAGCGTCTACGACTTGATTTTTCAATGATACGATCCATTTCTCCAATCATATATTTTGATTTTTCTTCAACAATATGACCATCAATTAATTCATTGGGTAAAACATAGGGAATAAAAACTGGCTTCTTTTTTATATAAGCAATGCCTTCTCCGTTAATGCCCCATTTTTTTATCTTTATTTTCATGCAATCCTCCATTATATTTTTTGAAAACAGCGAATAATAAATTCAAATGTAATTTCTTGCCCCTTTGATTTCTTCACTCGTTCTAAGCCTTCTTTTGGACTTTTATAGCGATAAGGAGTCATTTCTAATAAAGGCCAAAGCTGGTCAACATATTGTTTTCTTTGACAGACCTGTTCATCAAGAAGCTTAAAGCCTTCCATTTCAGAGGATGGCCATGGATTTTCAATTACCTTTTCATATAAAAGCTCTTTTAATTCCCAACAATGCTTAGGCCCAGGACTTACAGTAATCCATATTCCATTCTTTTTTAAAATACGATGAATTTCAGCCTCTGCATCCCCTACAAATAAAGAAGTGACGGCATCTGTACATTCATTTTCTAAGGGACAATCAAAAATTGAAGCTACGATATATTGTATTGCTTTATTCTGTTTTGAAGCATAGATTAAAGCCTCTTTACTTAAATCAATGCCAATCACTTCTGGACAGACACTTTGAAAAGCCGATGTATAGTAGCCCTGACCACAGCCTAAATCCACCAATGAATGAACCTTATATTCCTTTAAGCATTTCATGACTTCTTGACGCATAAAATCATAGTGATTTTGTTCTAAAAATTCCGTGCGTGCTTTCACCATTTCTTTATTGTCTCCTTGATTCACTTTTTGTTTCAAGGATAAATTGACATAGCCCTGTTTCGCTTGATCAAAGGAATGCTTATTCTCACAAAAGAAACGGCGATTTTCATATTGTAGTTTTTTCTTACATATTGGACATCGTAACATAATTACTCCTGAAAAAAGGTGGAAACCTCCACCTTTTAAAATAAATCATCTTTTTCTTGTTGAGGTCTGACAACAAGATCTTCACAATTATCAATGCAATCCTGAACCATACTTTGCCAATCCCAACGTTGTTCATATTTTTCACAACGATCAATTCTTGGTTTCGTTGCTGGATTTTTTGGATCAAAAATCGTACAACAATCCTCATATGGCAAAATCGATGTTTCATAGGTTCCAATGGAACGCGCTAAATTAATGATTTCAACCTTATCCATACATACAACTGGACGTAGTATTGGCATATTTGTCACCGCATTAATGGTTTGCATACTCTCTAAGGTTTGAGAAGCAACCTGTCCTACGGATTCACCGGTTGCGATGGCTTGTGCATGTCTTTTTTTCGCTAAACCATCGGCAATATGCATCATCATTCGACGCATCAAGGTAATCGCATAGCTTTCATCCGCATGCTGATAAATCGCAAGCTGAAGATTGGTAAATGGAACGACATGAACAATCAATTCCCCTTGATATCCACTAATCATCGAAGCCAGTTTTAAGACCTTGTCTTGGGCATTTTGTGAGGTATAAGGCGGTGCCGCAAAATGAATCGCTTCAATATGAACCCCACGCTTCATCATAAGATAACTTGCGACAGGTGAATCAATTCCACCACTTAGTAAAACCATTGCTTTTCCACCAACACCGACAGGATAGCCTCCAGCACCTTGAATACGATCGGTCATAATATAGGTTGCATCACGATGCACTTCAACAACGATTTTTACATCTGGATTATGTACATCTACCTTCCAATCACTATTCTTTAAGATTTCGGTTGCAATCTTTCGATTAATTTGATCACTAATGTATGGAAACATTTTATCTGAACGACGAGCCGCTACTTTAAATGTATGAAATTCATTTAAATCCACACTTTCTTTAGCCGCCTGTACAATCTGATCAATATCCGATTCAACCTTTACCGCAAGTGAAAAAGAAGAAATCCCAAAAACAGATGCTAAAATTTGACTAACCTTTTCGGAATCTTCTCCATGTAAATAAATATACATGCGATCATGTTGTTTTTGATATTCCAAATTTGGAAAATCAGCCAAAGCTTTTTTTACATTTTGTAATAACTGTTTAATAAAACTATTTCTATTTTTACCCTTTAAAGATAACTCGCCATAACGAATTAATATATGGTTATAGTGATAAGCCATAATCTCTTATAATCTCCTTACAAACTTGAATAAATCTTTGTGCTTCTTCTATTGTATTGTATTTTGAAAAAGATAAACGAATCATATGCGTCGCTGCTTTTTTGTCCTTCCCCATTGCTAATAAGGTTGCTGACTCATTTGCAGAATGTGAAGAACAGGTACTTTTAGCCGAAACACAAATTCCTTTTGCATCCAATGCATTTAATAAGACTTCACTGGTCAATTGATCAAATCCAATATTTAAGATAAAAGGCAATGCCTTTGAAGGTGAATTAATATGTGCCCCTTCCATCTTAGAAAGCTCATTGCGTAAGTATTGATTAAGCTTTGAAATCTTTTTATAAACTTCAGCTTGCTCTTCTAAAGCTAATCGAATCGTTTTTGCCAAGGCAATATTCACTGGTGCATTTTGTGTTCCACCACGTAAGCTTTGTTCTTGTTGACCACCTTGGATAATCGGCATCAATTGTAACTTCTCTTTTTTCATTAAAAGACCAGAGCCCTTTAAGCCATGAATCTTATGTGCTGAAATCGTTGCCATATCCAATTTTTCAAATGGAATATCAATCTTAGAAAAGCTTTGAACACAATCCACATGATAGGAACAAGTAGGATGTGTATGAACGACTTTTTCAATTTCTGAAATCGGATTAATGGCACCCATTTCATTATTCACATGCATCGTTGATACAAGGATGGTATCCTTACGCATTCTCTCTTTAACAAGCTCTGGTGTAATGATTCCTTCTTCATTAATTGGCATCTTTTCCACTTCAAAACCAAGTTGATTTAAAAAATCAGCTGAATGATCAATAGAAGGATGTTCCACATTACTAATTAGAATATGTTTACCTCGTGATTGATTAGCAAGTGCATAGCCTACTAAAGCCATCGTATTGGCTTCACTGGCACTGCCTGTAAATAAAATTTCATTCGGATTGACCCTTAATAAATTGGCAATCACTAAACGTGACTTTTCCATTAAGCTATTTGCTTTTCGCCCTAAAGCATGTAAGCTATCTGGATTCCCATAGGTTTGATCAAGCATTTGTTTATAAACATCAAGGACCTCTGGTGATACAGAGGTCGTTGAAGAATTATCAAAATAAATCATTGTTACACCGCTTGATTCATAACAGCTGAATCTTTACGGGCGATTAATTTTTCATAGGTTCCTGGATGTAAATTTTCAATAGCTTGAATCGCAATCTTTAATGAACGCGTATATTCTCCATTTTGGAAGCATAGCTCTGCACGCGTTAAATCCGTGTTCATAGAAGGATAGGTGCTACGGAAACGATTACCAAAGACGATTGCATTTTCTGCCATTACTGCAACTCCAATTAAATTGTTGGCGTTATTGTATAATTTGTAAACAAAATCAATCGCATCCTGTAAGTCTGAATTCAATGTAGGTACATCCAATGGTGAATGAGACAAGACAACTTGTACACGCGTAATCAACTCTTCTGCTTTAGCAATGTCCTCATCAAATTGACTTGAAACACTTGGTAAATGACGAGTTGCGGCATTTAAGCGAACCTCATTTAAAATCAATTGTAGCTTAATCAATTGTTTTTTAGCACGTGATTCATCACTACTTGCATTTAACAATTTTGTCTTCATATTATCCACTTGCGTTTTAAATTCCGTAATATCGTTCACAAATTCACGATAATAATGAATGACATCCACACGTGGCATTTGATCTTCATCCAATTCCTTTTGAATCAAAGCACAAGCTTCTTTTAAATTGGTCATTTGTTCATCCGCTAAAGCAAAACGATGCGTCCAATCTTCAAGTCCAAAACGATCACGAATGCTTCCATATAATTTTTTGATTTCTTTTAATTGAACATCAATTTCATCAACTGAAATAACATTTTGTGCTAAACCATCCGCAATTTCATTATATGCATCACGTTCTGCATTCATTTCATCTTGTAAAGAAAGAATGGTATCCGTAATATCACTTAATACAACTTGTGCATCTTCTAAGTTTCCAACATCAATTAAATGAATCGAAGCTTCTAAATCTTCCGAAGCCTTTGTCAATTTTTTATCCGCTTCTAAATAGCTTAAATCAATATTTAATTTCGAAAGCTCAGCTTCCTTATCACGAATTTCTTGCATGGCAGCAGGAATAATAACCTTGGCACGTTCATATAAATCTGGACAAGCTGCAACTTCACTTGAAATTTGATCGATTTCCGATGCAATCTTATCGCCTTCTTCTTTTGCTTTATTAAATTCGCTTGCATACATCCATTCTTCAAAGCGTGTAAATTGATCTTCAATTTCTTGAATACGACTATCAAAATAGGTTGTTGCTTCAAAGAAAGAAGCACGATTGCTTGAATAAACCGTTTTTACTGAAGCAAAACGTTCCTTTAATGCATTCGCAAAATCACGAACTTCCGTTTCCTTTTGTAAAATATTATCTAAGGCTTTTTGAACAATACGAATACGTTCACGTGCATCATCTAATGTTGTTTCCAACTCATCCATCGTACGCATTGCTTTTTTAGTACGATGTGCTTCGATACAATCGTTGGCACGTTCACATAACGTATCACAATCATCCATTCCCTTAATACAAATTTTATATTTAGGAGAAAGCTCATTCACGCGTTCCATAATATCTGCATTGGCTTTCGCAAAGGCCTTTGCTTTATTAAATTTATAATCTAAGGAATTGTTTCGAACCTCATTTACTTCTTTTTCTAGTTCTTCAAATCGACTCGCAGCTTTTTTGCGACGAATGGAATTTGATATAATGGTTAGCAATACCAATAATAGAATTGCAATTAATATATAAATTAAAACAGATACGTTATCTCCAACAAAAGCAAATATTTGTTCCATTAGTGACCCTCCTATAAAAAAACGCTACAGTCATTATAGCAAAACAATTCATTTCTTGCTACGAATAGTTCTATTTTTCTTGATTTT
>CAVKAP010000011.1:3221-17016 GCA_963654445.1 Segatella copri | reverse complement strand
TTACTTGTAAAAGCAAATTCACGAATCGCCATATTAGAAAGTATGGCTACTCATATTCCTAATGTAGAACTATTTGTACCTATGTATGTACGTAAAGAAGCGCTTATGTCTTCACAAATCGAAGGTACACAAGCTACTTTAGAAGATATTCTGGATCCTATGTTAGATGCCAATACAAATCGCAATGTTGGAGATGTTGTAAATTACATTAAGGCAACCGAATTTGCAATCAATCGACTTCAATCTTTACCATTATGCAATCGTCTAATCAAAGAAACCCATGCTGTTCTAATGGAAGGCGTACGTGGCCAAGAAAAAAATCCTGGCGAATTTAGATATTCACAGAACTGGATTGGTGGCCAAGGTAGCTCTCTTAAAAATGCCAGATATATCCCACCATCTCCTGAAGATATGAAGGAAGCAATGTCTGATTTAGAAAAATATATGAACGCAGATGATAATCTCGATACATTAGTAAAAGCTGCATTAATTCATTATCAATTTGAAACAATACACCCATTCTTAGATGGAGATGGTCGTGTTGGACGTTTATTGATTACGTTATTCTTGATGGAAAAAAAGATTCTCACAACTCCTGCTCTATATATTTCTTACTTTCTAAAGAAAAATCGTATCGAATACTACGATCGCATGTCTGAAGTAAGAGCAAAAGGAAATTACGAACAGTGGGTCAAATTCTTTTTACAAGCAATTATCGAATCTGCAGAAGAAACCATCGATGAATTAGTCGCTCTTCATGACGAAAGTATAAACAAGATTTCTAATTTAGGTCGAACATCAAAAAATACAATACTTGTTTTCGATTATTTAGAAGCTAATCCTATTATTGAAATTCGAAAAACGGCTGAAGCTTTAAATGTTTCATATAACACAGTATCAAAAGTAGTGAAACGTTTCATTGATATAGGTATCCTTGTACAAATGTCAGAGCATAATCGAAATCGTACATTTTCCTATGAAGCCTATTTAAAAATTTTACGTAAAGGAACTTGAAATATAACTTGAATTTTTAGTTTCTTATTTCAGTTTTAGCACTTTAATTGAAATAAAAGACGATTTTGGAAGCATTTATTTCATTTTCATTTCTATTCCTTCATCATCAAGATTAAGACAAATCACCTGAATCTTTCAATTCTCTATAAACAAAAAAAAGAATGATCGATACGTTTTACCATATCTGTCATTCTTTTTTGTTTTAGCTTTCACCCTTTAGTTCAAATAAGATATCTCTTAAGGATGCTGCTCTTTCAAAATCAAGTGTTCTTGCAGCTTCCTTCATTTCCTCTGTGATTTGAGCAATCATCTTTTCCTTATCCTTCTTAGAGGCCTTTTTCTTTTTCATATAGTTCGCTGTCATTTCTTTGGTTTCTTTCGAACGAACAACATCGTGGATTGGTTTAATAATGGTTTTAGGTACAATGCCATGCTCTTTATTGTATTCTTGTTGGATGGATCTTCTTCGTGCGGTTTCATCGATACAATATTGCATGGACTCAGTTATTTTATCGGCATACATAATAACCTTTCCTTCGGCATTTCGAGCAGCACGTCCGGCAATTTGCACCAAGCTTCTTTTCGATCGTAAAAAGCCTTCCTTATCAGCATCTAGAATCGCAATTAAGCTAACCTCTGGAATATCTAATCCTTCTCTTAAAAGGTTGATTCCAACTAGCACATCATATTTTCCTTGTCTTAAATCATGAATGATTTCGGTTCTTTCAATGGTTTTTACTTCATGATGTAACCAAGCAACCTTTAGATCCATATCCTTTAAATAGGCGGTTAAATCCTCAGCCATTCGAACGGTTAGAGTAGTAACTAAGGTTCGTTGATTTTTCTTAACGCGTTCTTTGATTTCATCCACTAAATCATCGACCTGCCCTTCAATTGGGCGAACTTCAATTTCTGGATCTAATAAACCGGTTGGACGAATGATTTGTTCAATCACTTCATCATGGGTTTGTTCCAATTCCCAATCTCCTGGGGTAGCAGATACAAGAATGGCTTGATTGACCAATTGGGTAAATTCTTCATAACGCAAAGGACGATTATCTAAAGCACTCGGTAAACGAAAACCATAATCAACTAAAACTTCTTTACGCGCTCTGTCTCCATTATACATTCCTCGAATTTGCGGCAATGAGACATGACTCTCATCCACAACCAATAAATAATCCTTTGGAAAATAATCAAATAAAGTATAGGGTCTTTCTCCTGGCTTTCTACCATCAATATGTCGTGAATAGTTTTCAATTCCTGGACAAAAGCCAAGCTCTCTTAATGCCTCAATGTCATAGCGACAACGTTGCTCTAAACGTTCTTTTTCTAAGGGTTTTCCTTCCTTTTCAAAATAATCAAGACGTTCCTTTAATTCTTGTTCGATACTTGTTGCTGCTTTTTCCATAACATCCATACTGGAGGCATAGGCATGGGCTGGATAGATAATATAGACTTGATAGGCTTGGTTCACATGGCCTGTTAGTGGATCTACTTCTGAAATTCGATCAATTTCATCACCAAAGAACTCCACTCGAATTAAATATTTATCGGTATGTCCAGGTGTGATTTCAATCACATCCCCTCGTACACGAAAAGAGCCAGGTTTGGCATCCATATCATTACGAGAATATTGTTGTTCTACCAATTGAAGCATAAAATCGTTTCGTTCAATTTCCATTCCCGTACGAATAGTCATCAACATATGACGATATTGTTCTGGATTGCTTGCACCATAAATAGATGCCACACTAGCAACAATAATAGTATCTCTTCTCTCTAATACACTATTAACAGCAGCCATTCGAAGCATGTCTAGCTCTTCATTGGTCTTGGTGTTCTTATCAATATAGGTATCCGTCTTTGGAACATAGGCTTCCGGTTGATAATAATCAAAATAGGATACAAAGTATTCTACTCGATTATGTGGAAAAAATTCTTTGAATTCAGAATAAAGCTGACCAGCTAAGGTCTTATTATGGGCAAAAACCAAAGTTGGTCGATTCACTTGTGCAATCACATTTGAAATTGTAAAGGTCTTCCCTGTTCCGGTTGCACCTAATAGAACCTGATATTTTTTCTTTTCCTCTAGCCCTTCAACTAAGGCTTGTATAGCTTGTGGTTGATCTCCACTGGGTTGATAATCGGAAACTAATTCAAACTTTTCTTCCATATAACCTCCTTTAGAAAAAGTCGTAGCATGCTACGACTCTAGACATTCTAATGCTTTTAAATATTGTGGATCTTCATTTAATTTATTTTCTTGAATTTTGGCATTGACGCAATTGATTAAACGCTTCCATGTTTTATAATCACAATTTCCTGTCACAACTAAGCCTTGATCCGATTGAAACTCCTGTAAGGCCTGTGCACTTGTTGGACTAAAGTATTCATCCGTACGATCCACCGCATAGCCTAAATAACTCAAATAAACTTGAAGCGCCTTCGCATTGAGCGCAACGGTATCCGCTTGAATAACATCATCCTTTTTAAACTTTTCATAACCTACACTGCTTGCATCCAATGGATTCACTTCAATATCCGGTGTAAAGCCCTTATTATTGATATTCTTTCCATTTGGCGTATACCATTTTCCGACGGTATATTTCAAGGATGTTCCATCCTTAAAGGACATTTGCTCTTGTTCCGTTCCTTTACCATAAGTTGTTTGACCAATGGTTGTAACCTGATCTGGCAATTGGTCCTTTAAAGCCCCAATTAATGCTTCACTGGCACTTGCTGTTTTCTCATTTTGTAGAAGAATAATTTGATCCATTTTTACTTGTTTAATGGATTGATTGCATTTTTGTTTCACCGTCGTGCCATTCTTGCTCTTTTCTTGTAGAACAACCGATCCACTTGGCAATAAACTGCTCGCTACATCAACTGCTGCAGACAAATAGCCACCCGTATTATTTCTCAAATCAATAATGACCTTATGAATACTTTTGCTTGATAAACGTTTCATCGCCTTCGCAAAATCTTCACCTGTCTGTGCAGAAAAGCTATTCACCGTCACAAATCCATAGGAATCAAAAATTTCTACTGCCACCGTTGAATCATAATTACTTGGCTGCACTTTTACGATCTTATCTTTTCCATCCCGTTTAAATTTGATTAAAACACTTTGATTTTCCTTGCTTTGAATATATTTGATGATCTTTTTAATTCCATCCTGACAGGAAACATCATCAATCGCAGTAATTTCATCCCCTCTTTGAAGTCCAGCTTGATCCGCTGCAGAATTTATGTAAACCGTTGTTAAAACAACATTTCCAGCTTCATTTTCATAATAAGAAAAACCTAAACCGACATTTGATCCATCAAGACTGCTTTGAAATTGTTTAGCTTGCTCCAAGGTAAAATAAGTGGTATGTGGGTCCTTTTCTAAAGAAGTCATCCCTTGAATCGCTTGTTCGAGTAAGGTCGTCGATA
Source organism: Segatella copri (assembly GCA_963654445.1). Lineage (GTDB taxonomy): Bacteria > Bacillota_I > Bacilli_A > Erysipelotrichales > Erysipelotrichaceae > Absicoccus. Next base: position 12,564 of record CAVKAP010000011.1, on the reverse strand, counting down.
AATTCTTTTGATTCTTACTGAAATACCATTTATTTTGTAAGGTTTCATAAATCTTTTCGAACTTCTGCTCTTCTTGAGACTTTGTCGTTTTATCTAAAAGTGTTGGAATGCATGCGCCTAAGCCAAAGCAGGCTAGACATAAGACAACGATCCAAACTTTTGTCTTTTTAATAAAATTCAATGTTTTGCCCCCTATCTGTAGAACATTGTATCATGATTCTTCTTGGAAATGGGTAATTGCCAAATCCTCTCTTTCATTTTTTAGACAAGGAATTTTTTGACGAACCTGGTCTACTTTTTTTAAATCTATATCTGCCCATACACATTGGGCATTCTCTCCTTTTGCTTGCGCAATGATTTCTCCCCATGGATCAATAACCATCGTATGTCCAAAGGCCTCCATATTGAGACTTTCTTTTTTTCCACATTGGTTTACCGCAATCACATAGGAGGTATTCTCAATCGCTCTTGCTCGTAATAGGCTTTCCCAATGTGCAGCTCCTGTTGGCTTGGTAAAATTTGCGACCACAACAAGAACTTCGGCACCAGCTTTGGTCATTTTTTGATACATTCTAGGAAAGCGCAGGTCGTAACAAATACTCATGCCAAAGCTTGTATCCTTTGTCGAGACAACACTATAGGAATTGCCTGCTTCTACCCAACTTGATTCACGATAGGATTGTTCATCTAAATCAATATCAAACAAATGTGTCTTTGAATAGCTGGCAATTTGTTTTCCTTCGGGATTAAAAAATAAAGACGTATTCCAGGTTTTACCTTCCTTCTTTTCAGTAATGCTTCCAGCATAAATATAAGCCTTTGCGTCTTTGGCCCATAAGGATAAATGTGTCGTAAAATCACCTGGAATACTTTGGGCATGTGCCTTAAAATCTTTTCCACAATACTCCACAACCTCTGGAAAGAAAATATAATCCGCCTCTTTTGATGCATCAATCCATTTTTTCATCTCTTTTAAATTTTCTTCATAGGATTCCTGTGAATCCATTTGTATACATGCAATTTTCATAAACCATCTCCTAAAGAAAAAGTACGATTACAATAAATCGTACCCTCTTGATTGTAAACACAATTCCAATTCCTCTTCTTGTTCCGCATGAAATAACATAATTGGATTTGGATCATCCCAACCAAATGTTGTATATAAATAATTAATATTAATATTACATTCCTTAATATCCTCTAATAATTTATTTAAGCTTCCAACCCCATTTGAGATACGTACAGCCAAAACCGAATTAAGATGACATAAGTATTTTTCCTTTAATAGTTTATGCGCTTTTTCCGTATCTGAAACAATCATACGTACAATCGCAAACTCAGCACCTTCAATCGTTAATAAAGCGCGTAAATTCACACCCTCTTGCGCTAAGGTTTTTGTGATGTCGTTGATTGCACCCTTTTTATTTTCCGCAAACACTGAAATTTGTTTAATCATAAGGTCGTCCTCCACGTGAGTTAACTATAACATATTTTTTGACAGAAATGAGCAATTCGTTTACAGCCTTCTTGAATATCTTCCATTGAACTCGCAAAGGATAAACGAACAAAATGTTCACAGCCTTTTCCAAAGCCACTTGCAGGTACACAAGCAACTAATTCTTCTTCCAATAGACGAAGCGCAAATTCCTCTCCACTTAAACCAAGCTTAGAGACATCAACCATCATATAGAAAGCACCTTGTGGTTGAACATAAGATAATGAATCGATTTGATCCAATTGGGCCATCATCACTTTTCTTCGTTTTGAAAAGGCTTCAATCATTGTTGAAACATCCTTTTTTACTTCATCACTGGACATCACACGCGCTAGACCAACCTGCGAAAAGCTTGAACAAGAGGTCGAGCTGTATTGATGAATACGTAAAACACCATCCATCATGGATTGATCACAAGCAACATAGCCTAGACGCCATCCAGTCATCGCATAAATTTTAGAAAAGCCATTTACAACAAAGCATCTTTCCTTCATTCCTGGAAAACTGGCAATTGAAGTAAATTCTTGGTCATAGGTAATCGAGCTATAGACCTCATCCGTCAGCAACAAGACATCCTTTTCACAGACAATTTGGGCAATTTCTTCTAAGAGCTCTTTTTTATAAACGGCACCCGTTGGATTGTTTGGGTTATTCATAATAATCAATTTGGTCTGAGGGCTAATCACTTTTCTTAATTCATCTGGATTGATTTGAAAGCCATCCTCTGCCTTTAAGGGAAGCTCAACTGGAATTCCCTGACACATTTCAACCAAATTCACATAAGAGACAAATGCCGGCGTAAAGATGAGGACCTCATCCTTTGGATTAATAACGGAATGAAGGACATTATGTAAGGCTTCCTGACATCCATGGGTGACTAAGATTTCACTATTACAATCATAATCTAAGTCCATGTTCTCTTTTAAAGATTTCGCAATTTCTTGACGCAATTGAGGGTTCCCTCGATTGGATGAATAATGCGTATAATTTTCATCCAAGGCTTGTTTAACGGCTTCCTTGATTTTTTCTGGTGTTGGAAAATCTGGTTCTCCAGCACTTAAAGAAATCACCGTATTCCCTTGATCTCGTTTTTCTTGAACCTTTTCCATCATAATACGAATGGAAGACATCTTTACATTCTCTAATCGATTGGCTGCTTGATAAGTCATATACTTCTCCTATCTATATTGATTTAATTTTTCTAAACGTTTTAGTGCTTCTTGAAGCGTATCTTTTCCACGGGCAAAGTGAAGTCGAATCAAGTGATTGATATCCTCTTTAAAAAAGGAAAAGCCAGGAACGGCTGCTACACCAATTTCTTTAATCATCCATTCACAGAATTCAAGATCCGTCATCCCTTTAAATTGTTCTTGATCTAAAAACTCTTGGATATCGACCATCACAAAGTAAGTTCCTTCTGGATTATTGTGTTTTAAGCCAATTTGATCCAAGCCTTCCAAGAAAAAGTTTTTCTTTTCCGTATATAGTGCTTGTAGCTCTTGATAATAGCTCTCTGGCATTTCAAGTCCTGTAACGGCTGCTTCTTGTAAAGGTGCCGCTGCACCAACGGTTAAAAAGTCATGCACCTTCTTAATACCTTCAATCACCTTTTCATTGGCAATCACATAGCCTAGTCGCCATCCAGTAATCGAATAGGTTTTTGATAAAGAATTACAGGTAATGACATGATCAAACATGCCAGGAAGACTAGACATATGTACGTGCACAGCCGGTTGATAAATGATATGCTCATATACCTCATCCATAATGACAAAGGCATCGTATTGAAGGGCCAATTGTCCAATCGATAAAAGTTCTTCTTTGGTAAAGACCTTTCCACAAGGATTGGATGGATTACAAATAATGATTGCCTTCGCACCTTGTTTAAAGCCCTCTTCAATCAATTGAAGATCAAAGGTATAGGTAGGTGGTACCAAAGGAATATAAATAGGCTTTGCGCCACTTAAAATCGCATCTGCTCCATAGTTTTCATAAAAAGGAGAAAAGACCAAAACCTGATCCCCTGGATTACAGACTGTCATCATGGCACACATCATTGCTTCTGTACTTCCACACGTTACAACAACTTCTTTTTCTGGGTCAATTTCTCTTTTCGCAAAGTGCGTATGCTTTTTAGCAATCGCTTGACGTAGATTCTTTGCCCCATAGGTAATGGAATATTGATGAGGTCCAGTTAATGATACCCTTTCTAATGCTTTCAATATTTCAATCGGTGGATCAAAGTCCGGAAAGCCCTGTGATAAATTAATTGCTCCATATTGATTGGCAATTCGCGTCATTCGTCGAATGACTGAATCCGTAAAGCTTTGTGTACGTTGACTAATTTCTGGCATCATCATCCCTCTTTTTCTATACAAAAAAAATCGCTTTTCAGCGATTTGATTTCAAATGGTGGAGCGTAGCGGGATCGAACCGCTGACCCCCTGCGTGCAAAGCAGGTGCTCTCCCAGCTGAGCTAACACCCCATGTATATAAAAGCCAACAAATGAAATGGTGGGCCTGAATGGATTTGAACCAGCGACCTCACCCTTATCAGGGGTGCGCTCTAACCAACTGAGCTACAGGCCCATCTTGCTGACTGCTTGTTTATACTACCATTTGAATAAAGTGATGTCAACAATTATTTTAAAAAAATTGAACGGTCTGTTTTTAAAACGAAATACTTAAAAGAGAAAGAATAAAAAATAGGATAAAAAAGACAATCATTCCACCTTGTTTACATGCCAGCTTTAAATAATCACCTTCCATATTAATATTCTTTGGCATTTTACGAATCAAACAAACCCAACCATAAATCGCCATTGCCCAAAGAAGGATAGATAGAACACTTAAAACAATTGAATTTGTCAGATAAGAACCAAGACACATAGCAGTGTTATAAAGCATATGACAAAGAATAGGAAATAGGATGGATTCATATTTTATACAAACAGTAGCTAGTAAGATTCCTGTAAAAATATGCATGCTTCCTTGCATAAAATTCATATGCATTAAGCCAAAGCATAAGCCTGTAAATACAATCGCAAATTTTACATCATATTTCCGTAATCTTTGTAGAAGAAGACCACGAACAAAAAGCTCTTCTAAAATAGGTGCTACAACAAGCGAGGTCAATAAGCTATAAAGAACATAAAGAGGATCATTGGATTGACCCAATATGCTCTGCGATAAAGATATTCCTAAAAACAATTGAATAAGATTTAAAAGGATTGAAAAAGAAAAGGAAATTCCAATCATCATACAAACAGTTTGAATTATATCTTTCCATGAGAAATTCCATTGAAATCGTTCCTTTTTCCATTGAACAGGTATTATTTTCTTACCAACACATAAAACAATTCCACTCGTTAATAACGTAGTTAAAAAGAAAGCAATGCCTTCATAAGCATAATAATTCATCCATATAGGACGATAAAAATAAGCCGAAATAAAATTGAAGACAAGCTCTAAAATTAAAAATAAAATCAATAAACAAGAAATCCGTTTGATTTCCTTTTTGAAATTCTTATAAATATTAAAAACTGGAGGCATTATTCCACCCTTTCTTTATCAATTAAAAAACGTTTAACCAGCAGCGCAATCAACGTACCACAAAGAGCACCAACCAAAACATCACTTGGATAATGTACGCCCACATACAATCTTGATAAGGCAATCAAGAAAGCGACTACTACAAAGACAATCCCTAGCTTATGATTGGATAGACAATAGTAATAGATCATCGCAACACTAAAGGCAATGCTTGAATGTCCACTTGGAAAGGACGCATCCTTTTCCGGTGAAACCAAAATATGAATAAACGAATAGCTTTCATAAGGTCTAGGGCGATCAACCAATTGTTTTAAGAGAATACAGATGATCAAATACGTTAAAACACAGGAAATGAGTGCATAGACTGCTGTCTTTCTTTCTTTTTTTATCAAGAAAAAGATAAGAATCGAAAACAGCCAAAATAAGCCATAATCTCCTAATTTCGTTATTCCCACCACAATTGGATTCAACCAATCCTGACGAATCACTTCTTGAATCCAATATAGAAAATGTGCTTCCCAAAGCATAAACTCCTCCTATTGATATTTTTCACGCCATTGATAATATTCCTCATCCTTTTTCTCATCAATGAAATCTTCATCCTTTTCATACAGGACAAAGTGTTGATTTGCATACAAGGAATAAAAATCTGCATAATTCATAAAGCTATGCCATTTTTCATTGTATAAGTATATTTTCTCTTTTCTTTGACAAACAATGGTTCGATCTTCAACACAAATCAGAATCTTTTTGTCTTGAAGTGCTTGTTCGATTTGATCCCAGGTAATTTCTTGCATTCCATTCCCCTTTTTAAAAGAGTTGGCTTTCACCAACTCTTTTACTCATAATGTTCTTTTAGTTCTTGAAAATAAGCCTTTGGATGATTGCATACCGGACAAGCTTCTGGTGCTTCTTTACCAATAAAGACATGACCACAATTTAGGCAAATCCATACGGTATCCTCTGCCTTTTTAAACATGGTGTCTTTTTCAATTTCCTCTAGCATTGCCTTATAGCGTGCTTCATGATGTTTTTCAATTGCTCCTACACCTTCAAATAATTCAGCCAATTGATCAAATCCTTCTTCACGTGCCGTTTTGGCAAATTCAGCATACATATCTGTCCATTCATAATTTTCTCCAGATGCTGCATCCTTTAAATTTTCTTCCGTTGAAGGAACTTTTCCACCATGTAAAGCCTTAAACCATAGCTTGGCATGCTCTTTTTCATTTTTAGACGTTTCTGTAAAAATATTTTGAATTTTTACATAGCCATCCTTTTTTGCTTGACTTGCATAATATTGGTATTTTACACAAGCTTGTGATTCACCCGCAAAAGCTGTCAATAAATTTTGTTCTGTTTTTGAACCTTTTAATTCCATAAAGTTGTCCTCCTTTGTTAGTCATATTATAACATAGGAGAAGCAATATTAATCCTCAGATGCCCAGCTTGGAACGCTTGTTCCTCTTTGGATTAAAATCGTCTTTTGAAATTCGGTTTGATTCATAAAACGCATAATTTTTGACATTTCTTCTTCTGTACATCCAATCAATAATTTTGCGACACAATCCTTCTTTAAGATATCTGCAGAGATAACGATGGCATTCACACGTTTATCTGAATGGGTTCCAACATACAAATGAACCGGATCCGATTCTGTACTGACTGTATCCTTTAAATAGCCATAGTCAACTGGATAAATCATCGCAGGATATTGTGGATGCGCACTTCCTTTGGGATGCGATAGACAAACTGTACTTGATAGAATCAAGGTATCTACCTTCTGCCAAAAAAGCGCATTGTTTTCTAATTCTTGCATAAAGCCCTCCTTATGGAGCAATTCAATTATAACACGGCCCTTTTCTTTTTCAATGGAGCTTAAGAGTTCGACTCAATAAAGTCCCAAAATTCTTCATACTCCGCACTATTAAAGTCAACCGTTGAATCATTATCCCATAAGGCAACCGTTGCGTTTTGTTCATTATAGCCAACGCCCACTTGATCCACTTTTCCTTTTTTTATGACATAAATTGCTGGCGTATAGAGAAAATAAGGTGCAATATCCAATAAAATTTGTCCATCATCCGTTGTAGAAATCAATTGTTTACTCTCTTCACTTTCCTTTTGAAAACCAAAGTCTGTTGAATCCAAGACATAGACCTTTAAGCCCTTATGCTCATCTTGGGTCTTTTCGATGTATTTATTTAATTTCTTACAATAGGCACAACCATCTCGTTCCACCATAAAAATAAAGCTGGCTTTTTTATCGATTTTCTTTTGAAGCTGTTTCGCTGTAATATCTTCTCTTTGAAAAGGCTCTTGACTTGAACAAGCAACCAATCCAATCAGAAGTGCAAATGTACATAATATTGATAAAAACTTTTTCATCCTTCCATCCCCTTTACGCCATCAATCAGTCGAGTCACATTATAAGCCAAAGCTTCCAGCTTTTCCGGTCCTAAATGAAGGGCTTGTTGAAAGGACATGGCTCGATCAGCCGTTGAGAAAATACCAATTACACCGGCTTCATACAACTCTTGATAGCCTCGACCTAAGGCACCGGATAGGCATACAACCGGTTTATGATAACGACTGGCCAATTGACTGATTCCATAAGGTACTTTCCCATACATGGTTTGTGCATCGGTTTGTCCTTCACCGGTAATCACAAGATCACAATCCTTTAAATCGTTTTCCATCTGCGATTGTTTAATCAATAAGTCAATACCTGCTTCCATTTGCGCTTTAAAAACACCCAATAAAACGCCTCCAATACCACCGGCTGCACCACTACCAGCATAAGCATTCATATCAACATGAAAGGTTTGTTTGATCTTGTTTTGATACTTACTCATCCAAAAATCAATTTCCTTTAATTGGTTACCAAAGAGTCCCTTTTGTTTACCAAAAATATAGGTGGCCCCTTCTTTTCCTAACAAATGATTTTGAACATCACAAGCCACTACACATTCAACATCGGGTTGAATAAAATGACTCTTATCAATAAAGGCCAATCGCTTTAAAGCATAGATGCCGGGTTCAAGTTTTTTTCTTTTATGATCATAAAAGTCGACACCGAATTCACTAAGAATTCCCATACCACCATCATTGGTACAGCTTCCACCTAAACCAATGACAAGTTTTTTGCAACCATGATCAATGGCATGTCGCATCATTTTCCCAACACCACAGGAATTGGCCACCATTGGATTTCTCTTTTCACGCGGATACATATTTAAACCAATACAGGTCGCAACATCCATAATGGCAAGGTCTCCTTTGCGTGCATAGCATACGTCAATTTCCTTTCCATATGCATCCACACTTTTGATTGAAACCATTTCTCCGCCTAAAACCCGCGCAAAAACATTGGCAGTTCCTTCGCCACCATCAGCCATTGGATACAAAACACAACGATGCTTCGGATTGGCTCTTAAAATTCCTTTTTCAATTTGTTCACAGACCTCTTGGCTATCCATACAGCCTTTATAAGAGTCTGTCGCTATCAATATTTTCATACGTTTATATTATCACAATTAAGATTGAGTTCAAAATCAGGATACTATATAATTATTCTTATTGGAGGTGTTTTTTTATGCCTAAAAAACACATATTAGTTGCGGTATGCGGAGGGGTTGCAGCCTATAAAGCATGTGACCTTGTCAGTAAGCTGTCTAAATTAGATTTTGAAATAAAAGTCATGATGACAGAAAATGCCTGTCAATTTGTTTCACCTCTCATTTTTAGATCTCTTTCAAAAAATGATGTCGAAACCAATCTATTTGATGAATATAATAAAGATCCAATCGCCCATATTTCTTTAGCACATTGGGCCGATTTACTTGTCGTTGTTCCAGCGACAGCCAATGTCATTGCCAAGGTCGTTCATGGCTTAGCCGATGATTTATTAACATCCACCTTTTTAGCCTGTACCTGTCCTAAATTGATTTGTCCGGCAATGAATACGCATATGTATGAAAATCAGACAACCCAAAATAATTTACATTTAGCAAAACAGCTTGGTTATCAGGTCTTAGAACCTGTTGTAGGGCACTTAGCTTGTGATGATACTGGAAAAGGAAAATTACCTGCGGTAGACGATATTGTTCAAGCCATTCAAGCTACCTTCACAAAAAGAGAAAGCTTAAAAGGCAAAAAAGTTTTAATTACTGCAGGGCCTACCCAAGAAGCCTTAGATCCTGTACGCTATATCACCAATCATTCATCTGGAAAACAAGGCTATGCGATTGCTAAGGCCGCCTTTGAAATGGGAGCAGAGGTTACGATTGTATCCGG
>CAVKAP010000011.1:0-2824 GCA_963654445.1 Segatella copri | reverse complement strand
ACACAGGATACCATCCAGCATTGGCCAAAGCTATCGAAAGAGGAACTAGGCTATAAAATATTAGAAGCCATGAAAGAAATAGAAAAGGGTAAATCATATGTTAGTAGCAATTGATATCGGAAATACAAATATCACCATGGGTTTAATCGACCATGAAGAATTGGTTGGTCGTTATCGACTCACCACCAAGGCACGTCGTTCGAGCGATGAATTTGGGTTAATGCTTCAAACCTTTACGCAACGAGAAAACATCAAAAAGGAAGATATTGATGATGTCATTATCACCAGTGTTGTTCCAAAGGTCATGCACTCTTGTCGAAATGGCGTCATTAAGTTTTTTGGGATTGATCCTATTATTGTGCGTCCCGGTCTAAAAAGTGGAATTAGTGTCCAATTAGAAAATCCAAAAAGTGTCGGAGCCGATCGTATTGCCGATTGTGCTGGTGCCTTTCATCATTATGGTGGGCCTGTACTTGTTATTGATTTCGGAACTGCGACAACCTATGACTATGTCGATGAAAATGGATGCTTTAAAGCGGGCGTCATCAGTGTAGGTATTGAAACAGGAGCCAATGCCCTTTGGTCACAAGCTGCACAGCTTCCAGAAATTGAAATTCGCAAACCAAAAACCATTTTAGCTCGAAACACCCAAAGTGAAATGGAGGCTGGTGTCTTCTATCAATATCTTGGTGGGGTTGAATATACCATTCGCCAATTTAAAAAGGAATCCAAACAAAAAGAATTAAAGGTCATTGCGACTGGTGGACTGGGTCGTGTTATTAACAATCACACCCCTTTGATTGATACCTATGATCCAGATTTGATCTTTAAAGGACTAAATATCATTTATAAAAAGAATAAAAAGGAAGAGAAATAGTGGCAAGCAGCCACTTTTTTCTTACAAAAAAACATCTATCACTTAGGACAGATGCTTATTTTTTTAAATCGAAAGCGCTTCCTTAACCGAAGCAATCCAAGCTTGATAATTTCCTTTTTTTACCATTCCTGAATCATAAGGAAGAGTAATTGTTGCACCTTCGCATATTTTATCCAAGGTTTTTCTAGTCCAATTTATTCCTGTCATTCCATAGGTCGCAAATGGCATGATTGTTTTCCCTTTGATATCACATCGTTCAATAAAATCCGCAACAAAAGCTGGTACATCCTGTGCCCAAATTGGATAGCCTAGAAAGATTACATCATAAGCTGTTAAATCGGGAATTGGTGTTAGAAAGCTTGGCACTACTTTCTTTTTTCGTTCTTTCATGACACGAAAGCAGGATTCAATATAATTTCCATAGCTTTCTTCTGGAATGATTTTTAATAAATCACAATTTAAATCCGATTGAATTTGTTTGGCAACCTTCTCGGTATGTCCTGAACGTGAGTAATACAGAATAATCGCTTTCACTACAAAGAACCTCTTTTACTTTCCATATAAAGAAGCCCTTCATAGAATTCCATTGCCAAATGAAGACAATGTCCATCTACAATTTCATCAAGCGTGTTTTCTGGCCAATAAACCGCAAGAATCGCTTCAAAGCCCGTATCGGTCGGTTTGAATTGATGTACAGGACAATTTACTTTCGTTAGACCATCAGTCAAGGTTGCAAGTCCTGCTACGACAATTGGATAATCCGCTTTACGATCCTGCATGATTCGATTTCCTAATTTTTCCGGTGGACAAACATCAACCGTAACAAGGGTCGGAGTACCATACATCCCAAATGGTTCAATTCCAATGATTGTTTCATCACGAACAATTCCCGCAAAATGCTCTGGATGAGCCCCCAATACTAAATGCTCATCGCTTTGGAGTGCTTTTAATACCTCCATGTATTCCTGAACGCTCATTCCTTCTACATTCATCTTACAAAGAGAAACCTTCATTGGTCGATCTAAATCAAAGCTTAGCTTTTTCCACATAGCATCAGATCGTTTAAAGGACTCTTGGAATTTTTGTACAACGTCTTCACCAGAATAGCGTGATCTTGTTTCAATCGATACTTTCCAGGCTTCCTTCATACTAAGATAATCAATATCATCATCACTAAGAAGCTTTTCTCCATCTACAATATCAAATCCATGTTGTTTTAATTGATGCAATAAATGCAGATTTCTTTCATATTCCAAGCGTTTCAATTGTTCTCCAGTCCATGTTTGACCATTACATTCAAAATTACATTTTATCTTATTCATCAAAAATCTCCTTTTTCCAACAACGCGTTGTATTATTGGTATACAATTCATGGTAAGAAATTACCACAACAAGTGAGGTGCACAATGTCGGATTTAAGAAGAAAACAAGAACAAAGAACTGAACAAACAAAACAAGCCTTGAAGGAAGCCTTTTGTCGTTTGTTTGTAAAAAAGCCCATCAATAAAATATCCATTACTGAAGTGTGTCGCCTAGCCGGATACAATCGCAGTACCTTTTACCAATATTACATGGACTTAGATGATATTCTTCTAGAGATTGAAAACGAGACCTTAGATTACATTAAAAAGAAACGCTCTACCCTTCATTCAAAGGATTCCAACTTCATCACAGAGCTCATCGCTCTTTATGAAGAACGCAAGATTTACATGGAAGCCATGCTTGGTGAGTATAGTACCCCTCGTTTCTTTCAAAATATGATTTCTTCGGTCGCAAAGGATATTGAAGATTTTGATATCAACCCAAAGGACCCACATTATCCCTATCTCGTTGAATTTCGTTATCGAGGTGCCTTATCAATTTTTCAATTGTGGATTCGAAGAAACAAAGACTTAGAAATCGAAGACCTTCTCATCCTATCAAAAAAGCTGTTTCAAATTTAATCAT
>CAVKAP010000010.1:23253-52782 GCA_963654445.1 Segatella copri | reverse complement strand
CTATAAAAAAGAACAAAATTATATTGAAGGCGACTATCGTGACTTGTAAGAAGCTATAAGGTGCTTAATGCACCTTTTCTTTTTGTCATTTTTTTGCAACCTTTTGATTCTTTTCCTCGTTCATTATATTAGAAGGCACAGCCTTTTATTTGTTGTATAATAAGAAAGTAGAGGGAACGAAAATGACTTATATTCCAGATGTAGATAAAGAGCTAATTATTAAAGCAAAACAACACGATGAGCAAGCTATCGCTGATATTATTGAAATCATTGATAAGCCTTGTCATAAGATTGCATTAAGATATACGTTCTCAAATGGCTTGAACAATACAGAAGCAGATGATATTACACAAGAAGCCTATTTGAAGGTATTTCAAAAGTTAAATTCGTTAGAAGATGAAAATGCTTTCTGTGCATGGTTGTACGTTATCGTCAACAACACGGCAAAAGATTATCTAAAAAGAAAAGAAGTCGTTCATAAAGATACGAAATTCAGTGAAATGGATAACGATGACTTCAACGAGGATTTTGAGAGCACATTAAGAAATGAATACACAGCTTTCGAACCTCAAGCAAATGTCGACTACACCACCCTTCAAGATGGTATGTGGGATTGTCTTAATCAGCTTCCTACAAATGAGAAAAGTGCGTTGTATAAATTTTACTTCGAAGACATGAAAATCAGTGAAATCGCTGAAGAGATGGAATCTTCGCAGAATACCATCAAATCTTATTTGTTTCGCGGAAAGAAACACTTAGAAGGCATCTTAACATCTTTGCAACAAAGAGACGCGGCCTTCTATGGCATCGGTGCAATTCCATTCTTCGTATGGATGTTAAACAAGGAATTGAATGCATCTTGTGTCGTAAAGGCATCCGAAGTAGCCAAGGCGATTGTAACAATTTCCAAAAGTTCAGACGTTGCCGTAAAGACATCAGCGCTGAAGGCTTTCTTGTCAACCAGTAAAGGCAAAGCCGCTTCAGCCACATTAGCCGTAACTATCCTAGCAGGCGGAGTCGGAATCTACAATATTTTGAGTGCTCAGCCGGTAGAGGCGCAAAAGATTGTTCAAAAGGTATCAAAGAAAACGAAAACTAACCCGGCAAAAACCAAAACAGCCAGCGCATCAACTGAAGAAAAGAAAGAAACTTCTCAAGAAACGAAATCTAATGCAGAAGACAAGAAATCTGAACATTCTCATGACTGGGTCGCTCAATATAAGACAGTACATCATGATGCTGTAACACAAACTCAAACTGTGGTAGATCAAGCTGCTTATGATGAACCAGTATATTCAACTAGAACCGTAACCAAATTGAAAGTTGGGGACAGAATATTCAATTCCGCAGAAGAAGCTTCTGCTGCCATTTGTCAAGAAGGCTATGGCTGTAAATGGTTTAGTACAGGCGTTGAAGTGCAAGAACAATACCAATCTGGAACCACTCATCATGATGCCATTACCCATCAAGAACAGGTTGTCGTACAAGACGCATATGATGAACAGGTATTAACTGGCTACAAATGTTCCGAATGCGGTAAAACAAAAAAATAGAAGAAAACCGCTTGGGATATGGTATATTCCAGGCTTTTCAATATTCTACACTTCAATCTTTACGGTTGATGATTTTCAAACATGAAGGATGCTTTCTTGCAAAGTTTTTGAAAAAAAGATAGAATTTCTGTATGCCAAGAATTCTTGAAGACTGTTCACATACAATTGAAATTAAGAAAAGTAAATTTATTACCTATTTACATCGATGTAGTGATGAACAAGATGCCAAAGATTATTTAAGATTGATTAAAAAAGAACACCCTCAGGCTACCCATCATTGTACTGCAATGATTATCGGTCAGATTGTTCGTTCCAATGATGATGGTGAACCTTCTCAAACAGCCGGTCATCCCATGTTGGATGTCTTAATGCATCATGAAATGACCGATATTCTAGCCATTGTGGTGCGTTATTTTGGCGGAACAAAGCTTGGAACAGGTGGTTTGGTTCGAGCATATAGCTCCAGTGTACAAGAGGCATTAGAGCATGCGACCTTAACCGAAAGTCAGAAGGTTGGTCGCTATCGAATAATTTTTTCCTATGATCTTATTGGAAAGGTAGATTATTACTTTCGTAATCAAGAAGTTGATGTCACTTTTAAAGACTATCAAGAACAAGTTGAATATCAATTTGTATCTAAGGAAGATATCACAGACGCTTTACTTGAATTATCCAATGGACAAATTCATCCAGAATTTTTAGAAGAAATTGAAATGGAAAGACCCATTTAGAAAGAGGCTTTATGGATTCATTATTTAGCTATATCATCATTTTTGGAATTTTTATTGTGTTTTTTATTATTTTACCTTGGCCAATTATTCTCGTTTTACTCATTATCGCTTTAATCTCCATGTGGCGCTTTAAGAAAAATGTACAAACCTTTACCTTTCATATGGATTCAGAGCCTGAAGAAACAAGCAATCCAAAAAATGATGCCATTGATGTAGAATATACCGAAACGGAAGAGGATAACAATGATTGAGCATCATGCCATTGGTAAGGAAAAGGAAGTAAAACAGCTTCTTGAAAAATCACTTTTGCATATGAATGCATCAGAGATTCATAATTGGATGAGATATCAATTTCAAGCCGAATCGATGTATTGTTTCTATGTCAATAATCAATTGATTTCCGTTGTTCAAATGGAAGATATTGAACTATCCATACAAAATCAAAAAATTGCTGCCAATCAAATCACCATGGCAGCAACCCATCCTGATTATCGCCAACATGGGTATTTCACAAAGCTGGTTAATGCTTGTTTAGAACAAGCAAGCTACAATACGATTTTTACTTTATGTACATGTAATTTTCCTCAGCTTTTTATTCATTATGGCTTTGAGGTAGTATCACATACGAAAACCTATTGGGCTAGTCTATCACAAATTGATTTAGGAAATGCACAAAATGTCTCTCATTATCAAAAGGACATGGATTTATATCCTTTGTACTTAACCTTTATTTCACATTTTGAAGGCTGTCATATCTACTCCAAAGAACAATTTGAATCAAGACTTCACTATGCTCTTTCCTTAAATTATGAAATTTTGATTCTAAAAAAAGAAGAAAAAATCCATGGCTTTGCCCTGGTTAAAAATAAAGATCAACATATCTATATTGATGTGATTGTCTATCTGGATAATCTGGCCGTATTGGATTGTTTGGCCTATCTATCACAAAGAAAGCAAAGTATTGCCATTACCATTGGGCAAGATGAACGCATTGAAAAAATCGCTTCTTTCAATTATCCACGAGATAAAGAAGCAACTTTAGTTCATGTAAATCAACCAAAGATCTTTCAACGCTTATTTCAAAATCAATATAAAAGTGGCAAAGAATTATATGATAAACTAAAAAAACCAACCTGGAATCATTTTTAAAAGGAGCTTGCGCTCCTTATTTTCGTATTTGTCCATTTCCATAAATCTTGTATTTTGTACTAGTCATTTCTTGAAGACCAAGTGGTCCACGGGCATGAAGCTTTTGGGTACTGATTCCAACTTCAGCACCAAAGCCAAATTGTCCACCATCGGTAAAGCGTGTTGAAGCATTATGATAAACACAGGCTGAATCCAATGCGTCCATAAAATAAGCTGCTTCTTTCTCATTTTCCGTTACAATACATTCAGAATGCTTGGTTGAATATTGATAGATATGCTCGATTGCTTCATTGATATCTTTGACCACTTTGATATTACAGATATAATCATCATATTCTGTTGCATAATTTTCATTTGTAGCCAATTCACCATCTAAATATTCTAAAGACGTTGAATCACCATAAATCTTAATCTTTGAAAAGATTGGTTTTAATTGACACAAAAAGTCTTTGGCAACCTTTTCATGAACTAAAATGGTTTCAATCGCATTACATACACTTGGTCTTTGAATTTTTGCGTTTTCGGCAATCTTTAAAGCCATTTCGATATTGGCATATTGATCCACATATAAATGACATAAACCTGCGCCAGTTTCAATGACAGGCACTTTAGCATTTTTTACGACATGTTGAATCAATCCCTTTCCTCCACGAGGAATAACAACATCCACATGGTCTCGATCACAAATTAATTCTGTAACGACTGCATGATCCATTTGTTCAATCATATAGATTGGATTGACCGGTAAAATGTCTTGAATTGCTTCTTGCATGATTTGACATAGGGCTTGGTTGGAATAAAAGGCCTCTTTTCCACCTTTTAAGATACAAACATTGTTAGTCTTAATACAGATTGCTGCGATATCCACGGTAACATTCGGACGTGCTTCATAGACAACACCAACGGTTCCAATGGGAATACGAACCTGTTGAATCTTTAAACCATTTGGTCTTTCAATCGTACGAATAACTTGTCCAATCGGATCCTCTAATTGACTTACACGATAGACGCCATCCGCTATTTCTAGAATACGCTTTTCATCTAAGAGCAAGCGATCAATCATCGATTCCTTCATTCCTTGTTTTCGTGCATTTTCAATATCCTTTTGATTCGCTTCGATTATTTTCGAAGTATTTGCTTGTAAAGCTTCTTGAATAGCCTTCAAAGCTTTTATTTTGTCCTCATATCCCACCAATTGAAAGCTACGGCATGCTTCCTTTGCTTGTTTTAGTAATAACTCAATCATATTTTTTCTCCTTTTGCCAAAACCATATTATTGGCATGAATCACTTCTTCATAGTCACAGGTATGTAAAACCGATTCAATTTCATTTGATTTTAAGCCTTTAATCAATCGAATATCTTCACTGGAATAATTCACAATTCCTTTTGCCACCTGTTTTCCTTGTTCATCTAAAACATCTATAACCGAAGACATTTTAAAGGATCCTTTCACTTCTTTAATTCCCGAAGGTAATAAGCTCTTATGTCGTTGTAGGGCATGTTTACAGCCTGCATCCACCACAACGCTCCCTTTGGAACGACTTTGATACATAATCCAATGCTGACGTGCTTTTAAATTTCGTCCAACATTGCCATAAAAGAGGGTTCCAACCTCTTTTCCTTCAATTAAATCAATTAGTGTATGGGGCTTATTTCCATTGATGATGGCTAAATCACAACCATATTCATTTGATATTTTGGCTGCCTTCAATTTCGTTCGCATGCCACCGGTTCCCATATTGGTATCCGTATCACCAGCCATTGCTTTAATTTCTTTCGTAATTCCATGTACCTCAGAAATCAATTGAGCTTCTGGATGAGTATGTGGATTGGCATTATATAGGCCATCAATGTCACTAATTAAAATAACCAAATCCGCATCCACAATCGGAACCACTAAACTAGCCATCGTGTCATTATCTCCCACTTTAATTTCATCAACCGCCAAGGTATCATTTTCATTTATAATGGGAAGAACATCATAATGAATGAGAGACTGCATTGTATTATAGAAATTCAGACAACGCTTACGATTATCAAAGTCTTCATGATTCATTAAAAGCTGGGCAATTTTAATATGATACAAATTAAATAAATTATCATAAATTCGCATTAAAGAAGCCTGCCCTATTGCTGCCAAGGCTTGTTTATCTGGTAAATTTTTCGGCTTCTTTTTTAAGTGCATTTCTTCTTGTCCAGTCTTTATTGCACCACTACTAACTAAAGTCACTTGGATTCCTTTTCGACGAATCATAGCAATCTGTTCAATAAATCCAAGAATTCGCTCTGTATCTATATTTCCCTTTGCGTCACACAAAGAGGAAGTTCCTATTTTAATAATACAATTTTTTACATGATCAAAATTGCGCATGCTTTTCTCCTCAACTTATATAGGCATTTTGCCACAAAAACCATCAGTTGACAATAAAAGCCATCAAGGCATATAGTAAAACAAACAAGAAAGAAGGATTTATATGCAAATCGAAAAAAGAATTGAAGAATTAGGTCTTACATTACCAGAAAGCTCAGAACCAAAAGCAATGTATATTCCTGTAAAACAAGTAGGAAATTTATTGTTCGTATCTGGACAACTTCCTTGTAAGTTAGATGGTTCCTTGGCTTACACGGGTAAATTAGGCGAAGATTTAACCTTAGAACAAGGACAAGAATGTGCAAGATTGTGTGTCATCAACATGCTTTCAGCTATTAAATATCACTTAAAGGACTTAGATAAGGTTAAAAATGTTGTGAAGCTTCAAGCTTTTGTTTCAAGCAAAACTGGCTTTGATCAACAACATTTAGTTACTAATGGAGCAAGTGAGCTTTTATTTGATATCTTTGCTGAAAAAGGAAAACATGCACGTACAGCAGTTGGAATTAACCAATTGCCTTTAGATGCACCCGTAGAAATCGAAGCGATTTTTGAAGTAGAATAACAAAAAAAGATGCCTTAAGACTCTGTCTTAGTGGCATCTTTTTTTGTTTCATCCTTACAATCTAACAGCCAATCAATCGCATTTATAACTTCAATTCCCTCATAATTACCTAATGTAAATTTATCCAAAGTTAGAACAACTTTTTTGTAATTATCTTTAATCAATCTTAACGATGCAAGTTCTCTTTCAAAGGTTGTCTGATCAAGCATGCTTGCCGTCACTTGATAATAGATGATTTCATTATTTTTTTGTGCTACAAAATCTACTTCAGATGATTCAGTTTTTCCAACATTTACACGATACCCTCTACGAAGTAATTCAAGATACACAATATTTTCTAATGAAAAGCCTAAATCATATGTTTTTTTTGGTAACATATAGTCTCTTAATGCTAAATCAACGATATACCATTTGTTTAAAGTCTTTAAAACTTTTTTCCCCGATAGATCAAAGCGTTCAACGGGATAAAAAATAAAGGCTTCCTGTAATGCTTCCATATAATCATCCACTGTTGCTGATGATACCTTTCTTCCAGTAGATGTTAAATAACCCGTTACATTCTTTATTGAAACAATGCTACCAACTGTACTGGCTAAATATTTCGCAATGGATTTTAAAAGAACAACATTCGTAATTTTTCTTTTGTTCGGATTTGGATTTTTTCTATTTTCTCGCTCTTCTATATCTTTTATGATGACGGTATTATAAATTCCTTCCAAATACATGTTCACTTGTTCATCATCCATCGGCATCGTCATTAAATAAGGAAACCCACCATATTTTAAATATCGATAAAAAACAGCTTCTTTATCTCCACCCTTTTCTTCATAGATTTCTTTAAAGGACAGTGGAAGCATCAATATTTCAATATAGCGCCCTGATAATAAGGTAGATAAGTCGGAAGAAAGCAAATATGCGTTTGAGCCAGTAATATAAACATCCAAATTTTTCTGGATATACAAACTATCAACAGCCTTTTCAAAGCTAGGAACTTTTTGGATTTCGTCTAAGAAGATATACATTTTTTTGTCTGGAAGAATTCTACTTCCAATATAATCATATAAAGCCTTATAATCCAATAAATCTTCATATTTTAAATCTTCAAAATTTATTGAAATAATTTGTTCATCGATTACTCCATTCTCCTTTAAATAATCTTGGAACTGTTTCAATATTGTTGATTTACCACATCTTCTAATTCCAGTTATAACTTTAATGATATCGTGATCTTTCCATGAAATAAGCTTCGTTAAATAATCTTTACGTATAATCATAATTTTATCCTCAAGAAAACTATAACAAACCCCTCAAAATCTTTCAATAAATTTCCGATTTCGGAATTTTATCTAGATAATTACAAATTTGTTCCGATTTCGGGATTTTAATTATTGTTGAGATTGAAGTAAATGCTGAAAAAAGATGCTGTTAAGACTCTGTCTTACTGGCATCTTTTTCAGTTTCTGTTTCTGTATCTGTACTACTACTTCCACCATCAATTTGTTTCTGAAGCTTCGCATTTTTCTTTTCTAAATTGGCAATTTCTTGCGCTTGTTTCTTATTTTCTTCATTGAGTTCAGAAATTTGTTTATCATAGGTATTTTCATTTGAATTTTGGGCTTTTTTTACTTTTTTTACTTCTTTTTCAAGATCTTTTTTCTCTTTTTGAAGCTTGGTAATTTGAGCATCCTTTTGCATACGCATTTGATTCATAAAATAGATACTCGATCCACCAACCACTAACAAGGTACAGATCATTCCTAATAAAACCAAATGAAAAACCTTCTTTTTATCCGTTTTGACTACCTTCTCAATTTTATGAATTTGGGTCGTTTCTGTGGATGGGTTCTCGGCTAATAAATATTCGCCACATTTTTCACAATAATGGCGTCGATCATCATTTTTATGGTTACATTTTGGACAAATCAATGCGGCTCCTCCTCAAATAAATAGGCTTTCAATTCCTTTATTTTACTTTTAGCATCATTATACCCCAAATAATAAATATCACCAAGTCGATCTGTATTTCGTTCTAAGCGTCCAATATCAATTGGCGTACTTGGAGATATCACAAAGATTTTCTTGTGCCGGCGTAAGCTTTCAATTTCATTGCATTGACGATTATACCGTTCATCTGATTCTTCAAGCTGTTTTGCGAGTTGAGGATATTTATGATAACGTGCTCGAATCATCGTACTATGATTGTGATCTAAAGGATAACGAAATTCATCATCTCGCGTTCGAACAAGAACGATTTTATCGAATTTTTCATCTAAGGCCCATTGATATGGAATCGCGCAAGAACAGCCGCCATCTAAATAGTAATTTCCTTCGACTTCTACCATACTCGATACAAAGGGCATAGAAGCACTTGCAGAAATTGCTGCAAAGATATCAGTACAAATACCCCGCTCAAAATATTCAATTTCTCCTGTCTCACAATTGGTTGCCGCAACTAAAAAGCGACGATTCGGTGCATTAAAACGTACAATATCTAATGGATATTCTTCATTTACATCCATTAAGACAAAGTCAAAACCAACAAGTCCTTTATTATTTAATAGCGCTTGACTTCCTACATAGCGTGAATCGTTTCGATAACGTAAATTGATTCGTGCACTTCGTCCAATTTGCCCACTTACATAATTCACACCATTCATTCCACCAGCAGATACACCAATGATTGTACGTAAATTGATGTTCTCTTCCATCAACGCATCACAAACACCCGAAGTATATAAACCACGAAATGCGCCACCTTCTAAAACCAAACAGCCTTCTGTAATACAATTATCGGCAAATCCAGAAGGTAAGGCATCTAAGTCAGAATACACCTTTGTTTCATGATTTTCGTAAACTTTTTTAACTGTATCCTTTAAGATTTCACTTGCTTCAGACATTTTATTTGAAGTTTGTTCCACATTTTTCTTCACGGATTTCTTCAAGCTATCCGAAGCCTGTGTGATCAATTCTTTCTTATGTTCTAAATCCTTCACATTCATAAAACAATCCTAACATAAAAAGATGGGCAAACCCATCTTTACTCTTCATTAAAATTAAAAAAATAATCCGCAATTTCTTCCTTTGAGATATCCAATAATTTACAAATCTTAATAATCTCATCTGGATGAAAATGTACTCTCCCCTGTAATCGATACGTTAAAAGATTTTGCGAGATTCCCAGTGCTTCCGCAAAGTTTTTTTGCGTATCATAATATTCTATAATTCGAATCCGTAATTTCTTTAAAACGATTTCTCTCATTGGAACATAACCTTTCCCCTTGTTACATTCTACAACAACGTTTACAAATATACAAGTTAATATTGTTATAAATTACATAATGTTCTAAGGTTATAACCTTATGATAAAAAAAGCCATGCTTTCACATGACCTTCATTTTTTTATCGTTCATTCCAAGCTTTTACAATAGCTTCTGCCATTTCACGAACACGTACCTTTGGATCTGGTGCATTCAAGATACCACTTGTAGCGCCTGTTCCATCCGCACCTAATTTAACAACGTTATAGCAATCCTCTGCTGTACTTACGCCTGATGCAATCATCACAAGAACCTCTGGATCAATGGATGCGATGGCTTTACAAGTATCGGTTGTATAGGAATCCTCAGCTACTTGTCCAGTTCCAATCAAGTCGGTTGGTTCTGCTAATACGATATCTGGTTTCATACAAGAAACAGCTTTCGCTTCGACAACGGAATCTGCACAAACAATACTAATTAAGCCTAATTCCTTTGAGCGTTGAATGGTTTTATATAAATCACTTAAAGTTTTTGGATTCTCCGCATGATTTAAGAAAAGAGCGCCGGCTCCCGCTTCTTTTAAAGATTCTCCTAATAAATGTCCCATTCCTCTTCCTGGTGTTAACGAATCCATCGATTGAGCAGTCACAATAATATGACTTGTTCGTTCTTTAATCATTCTTATGTCAGCATAAGGACAAGTAAAGAAAATAGTTAATCCCGTGTCCTTGGCAACTTGATCACTGGCAAGGGCTAATTCTAAGCTTTCTTTTCCAAATAAATAAGACTTTGGATTGACGACTAAAAAAGGTTTTCTTTCCATAATGACTATTCTCCAATCACTGTAATAACACAACGACGTGTACGTCCACGTGTACGATCAAAATCTGCAAAATAAATATATCCAGTTGTTCCTACACCTAATTTTCCTTCATTCACATCAAAGGTTTCAGAAGAGCCTAATAAGGTCGAACGTAAATGCGCATCTCCATTCCATAGATCCTCATGTCCATTAGGTAAATAATCCTTCGCATTTGGCCAAGATTCAACGGCCGCATAATGTTCTGGACCTGGATAGGTATAGGTTTTGGCATCCGTATGATCTGGGAATATTTTCTCTAAGCCGATGTTTAAATCATGTTGTAAGGATTCATCGCCATTTTCATCGCGATCATGGGCATATTCTTCAAAGAAGACAGAACAAGTCGTATGTGGACTGATAACAGCGCAAATTCCGGTTTGAATTCCACTTTCTTCAATCGTTTGACGGACCTGATCCGTAATATTGATATATGATGTTGTTTTTCCGTGCGCTTGCACCTGAATTACTTTTCGATAAACTCCCATTTTATCCTCCTACAATGATTTTGTCGCAAACAATTCATAAACATGCTTCAACATGCTTTGCATTCCTTTTTTTGCGCTTTCTTTATATGTATAATAATCTTCAACTTCTGGTGTTTTTTCTTCTAATGCATAAACCTCTTTGGCACTGCTAACCATAAAATCAGAATAAACATTAATTTTAGCAATTCCTTCAGTTGCACAACGATGTAAGTTTTCATCTCCTGAATTTGATCCACCATGTAAAACCAATGGACAATCAAGCGCATCAGCTAATTCATGAAGGCGATCAAAGTTGATTTTTGGTGTACCTTTATATAATCCATGAGCTGTTCCAATGGAAACGGCTAAGCTATCTACATTGGTCGCTTCCACAAATTTCTTTGCTTCCCCTACGGTTGTATAGATATCTTCATCTTCTTCTCTTTCATTGCTTCCAACGTGGCCAATTTCAGCTTCTACAACCACACCATGCGCATGGGCATACGCAACGACTTCCTTGGTCATTGCTACATTTTCTTCAAAAGGAAGCATAGAACCATCGATCATAACGGATGTAAAACCTAAATCAACGGCTTTTTTACAGGTTTCAACACTTTCTCCATGATCTAAGTGCAAACAAACCGGATTGGCGGTTCTTTCAGCACGATATTTCGCAAGGTAAGCCGCTGTTTCTAAATCAAGTAAACGATCAAAATGGCATTCTGCAAAAGCAATGATAATTGGTAAATTTTCTTTCTCGGCTTCTTCTAAATGCCATTTTAAAGAATCTTCATCAACAAAGTTTGCGCTAGGAATCGCAAATTTTTCTTTTTGGGCCAACGCAAACATTTCTTTGGATGTGACTAACATTTGTACCTCCTATATAATACATTTTCTATGCACCCATTATATCGAATGATTGTTCTAATTTCAATATAACTTTTATGTTTTTGTCCTATTTTTTTTAATACAAAAAAGAAGCGACAATCGCCGCTTCTTACTACGAATAAAAGAAATCCAAAGTCGTAGGAGGATTCTATCTTTTATTCGCTTTACTCTCTCCGTTTTCATTATCAACTTTTTAGTGAAATTATTCAATATTTATTTGATTTTTTGTAAAGTACAAAGATAAGACACAAATGGATGTTCACTCTCTTCTTTTAATACCAAGCCTTCTCCTGCATACTCAAAGCCTAGATTCTCATAGACAGACGGACTCTTCACATGTTCCTTTAGTACATCCAAACGTAAGTATTCTGCGCCTTGCATCCGTGAATAATCAATCGCAAAAGAAATCATTTGATTGGCAATTCCATATCCTGTATATTTTGGATCAACGGCCATACAATACATGACCGACATTTGATTTTTAGGCAATTCAAAAGGCAGACTTAAATAATCACGATCATCCAAATGCGTTAAAATCATCATTGATACGATACGATTGGATACTTCCCCAATGTATAAATCACCTTGTTCAATCGCTTTTTGAATATGTACATCCGACGGAAAACGACTTTTATTATTAAGGTCCTGGTTTATTTTTTCTACCAATTGATGATAGAAAAATAACATTTTGTTCACTTCATTTTGTTTTGCTTGTACAATTCGTAACATGAATATCCCTTCTTTGCGAAAAGAGTTTATGTTTTTAATACTCTTCTATAAATCTGAATAAAGCTTTTCTTGATAAATTCCTTGTTCAATTAATTTTTTAAAGCTTTCGACTACAAAAGGTTTATCTTCTTGATAGGTTACACCAAACCATTTATCTTTGGTTTCTAATACCTTTACAGATACCTTCTTTTGTTCTAAAAGCTGTCCAATCAAAATTGGTAATAAATATTCATCCTTTTCAAGATTTGTTGAATGATCTAAAAATTCAACAAATTCCTTTTCAAGAATATCAATAAATTCTGGTGTTAATCCCCACATATTCATTGATACATGAGAATTCACATCAACCTCTTGTCCATGAACAGAGGCTCCATTATCTGTCTTTTCAATATCATGCGTTTCAACAATACTTGTTAAATACGAATTTTCATCCGTTTGACAAATTCCACGGGTTACTGTTCCAAAATCACTTAAGGTATTCTTTAAGATAAAGCCTGCCATACAATATGCATTGGCTTCATCCTTTGAATAAGCTTCTAAGAAAGAATGAATTTGACAGAAAGCCTCTTTTCCATAATAATCATCGGCATTAATAACACAGAATGGTTCTTGGATGTATTCCTTTGCCGCTAAAACAGCTTGTCCTGTTCCCCATGGCTTTGTTCTTCCTTCCGGTACAGAATGTCCTTGTGGAAGATCATCAATCGATTGAAAACAATAATGCACTTCAACATGATGATCGGAAGCTATTTTCTCAATGCGATTTCCTATGCGTTCTTTAAAATCTTGTTCAATGTCTTTTCGAATAATAAAAATAATTTTATTAAATCCAGCTTGAATGGCATCATGAATGGAATAATCCATAATAATTTCATCATGGAAGCCTACCGGTTCTAATTGTTTAATCCCTTGTCCAAATCGACTTCCAATTCCAGCTGCCATTATAACTAAAGATGTATTCATAGTAATAAAATCCTACTTTCTATTTCTTGTTCTCATTATAGCACAAAAACAGAAAGGAATTGTAAATGCTTACTTTACAAAAAAAGAAGATGAATCCATCTTCTTTATTTTCCCATGACTTTAACCATAACGGCTTTTTGAGCATGTAAACGATTTTCTGCTTCATCAAAAATTTCATCCGCATGTGCTTCAAAAACTTCTTCGGTAATTTCTTCACCACGATGTGCTGGCAAACAATGAAGAACCATACAACCTTCATTGGCTTGTTCCATTAATTTCGCATTGACTTGATATGTACCTTCAAAGACTTTTCTTCTTTGTTCCGCTTCGCCTTCTTCACCCATAGAAGCCCATACATCAGTTAAAATAACATCTGCATCTTTAGCTGCTTCCATTGGATCTTGAAGCAATTGGAATTTGTCTCCATATTGTTTCGCAAATTCTAAACAAGCTGGATCTGGTAAATACCCTTCTGGACATGCACAGGCAAAGGACATACCTGTTTTTAGAGCACCAACCATTAACGAGTTGCACATATTGTTTCCATCACCAATGAAAACCATCTTTAAGCCTTCTAATTTGCCTTTATGTTCACGAATTGTTTGTAGATCCGCTAAAACCTGACATGGATGTGCAAAATCGGTTAATCCATTAATAATTGGAATGCTTCCATATTGTGCTAAATCTTCTACATCTTTTTGTGCATAGGTACGAATCATAATACCATCTAAATAACGTGATAAAACACGAGCGGTATCTTGAATTGGTTCTCCTCGACCAATTTGCATGGTATTCGCATCTAAGTGAAGTGGATAAGCACCTAATTGAACGGCTCCTACTTCAAAAGAAACACGGGTACGTGTTGATGCCTTTTGGAAAATCAAACCAATTGTTTTATTTTTTAAATAAGGCTTAAATACACCTTGTTTTACTTCTGCTTTAATTTTGTCCGCCAAATCTAAGACATTGATAATTTCTTGATCTGACATTGATAACATACTTAATAAATGTTCCATTTTATATCTCCTTTAAGACAGATTCTAACACATCCATCCCTTTTTGAATTTCATCCTTTGTCATAATAAGTGGTGGTAACATACGGATTTTTGTTTTTGCGGTTAAAAACAAGACCCCTTTATCACGACATTGAGCTAGAACCTCTTTTGCTTCTGCTTCTTCTAATTCTACACCGATCATCATACCAAGACCAGATACAGATTTTACATGAGGCATCTTCTCTAAACGTTCTTTGATCAATTGCCCTTTTTCTTTTACTTCATCTAAAAACTCAGAAGTGATTGTATCTAATACAACATGTGCAGACGTACAAGCTAAAGGATTTCCTGCAAAGGTCGATCCATGATCTCCATATTGAATAACATCCTTGACCTTTTCACTTAAAAGCACACCACCCATTGGAATCCCATTGGCAATACCTTTGGCAAAGGAAACAATATCTGGATGAATACCAAATTGTTCATACGCAAAGAAGGTTCCTGTACGTCCAACTCCCGTTTGTACTTCATCGACAATCAATAAGATGTCTTTTTCATCACAAATCTCTTGAACCTTTTGAACAAAAATAGGATCGAGGGCATTAACCCCACCTTCTCCTTGTACCATTTCCATCATAATTGCTGAAGTATGTTCGTTGACCTTTTCTTGAAGATCTTCAATATTGTTTGCTTCCACATAATTAAAGCCTGGAGGGAATGGTCCGAATTTTTGATGAAAGACCTCTTGCCCATTGGCCATTAGGGTTTCCATCGTACGTCCATGAAAAGAATTAACAAGCGTCAAGATTTCATTTCTTTGCCCTTGATAGGTATCATTGGCATATTTATGTGCTACTTTAATCGCACCTTCATTGGCTTCCGCTCCTGAATTTTGAAAGAAAACACGTGACATATTTGTACGCTTAACCAATTTTTCGCCCAATGTGACCATTGGCTTTGTATAGAATAAATTAGAAATATGGGTTAATTTGCTCACTTGCTCTTGTACGGCTTCTACCCATGGTTGATAGGCATAGCCTAAGCTATTTACCCCAATACCTGAGGTAAAATCTAAGTATTCTTTCCCTTCGCTATCATAGACAAAAGAGCCCTTTCCTTTTTCAATACAAAGAGGAAAACGGGCATAACAATGCGCTAGATATTGATCATCCATTTCTTTTATCTTATTTTCCATATTCATCACCTACAATCATTGATCCAACCCCTTCATCACTTAACATTTCAATTAAACAAGCATGAGGAATTCGACCATCTATAATTACTGTTTTCTTAACCCCTTGGCGAACACAATCCACACAGCATTCAACCTTAGGAATCATACCTCCAGTGATAATTCCTTCTTCTTCTAATTTTGGAACATCACTAATATGAATATTGGTCATGATTGAATCTTCATCATCTGGATTACGCAATACCCCTGGTACATTCGATACAAAAATCATATTTTCCGCATTTAAAGCACCCGCAATGGCACTTGCAGCTAAGTCTGCATTAACATTAAAGATATTCCCATTTTGATCCGTACCAACACTCGCAATAACAGGAATGTATCCATCTTCAATTAATTTAAAAATCAATTCTGGATGAATTTCGGCAATTTCTCCTACATAGCCTAAGTCATTTTCAGATTGCATCTTTCTTGCTTCAATAACATGTCCATCCATACCTGAAATACCAACAGCCTTCGCATTTAATTTGGTAATCATATTTACTAAGTTTTTATTGGTTTTTCCAGCTAAGACCATTTGAACAATATCCATAGTTTCCTTATCCGTATAACGCAAACCATTCACAAATTTGGATTCTTTTCCTACTAAATTTAAGGTTTCATTAATATCCGGCCCACCTCCATGAACCAATACCAACTTAACACCAACCTCGGTTAATAAAACCACATCCTCCATGACGTTTTGTTTCAATTTTTCATTTTCCATGGCGTTTCCACCATATTTAATAACAACAATTTTGTCATGGTATTTTTGAATATAAGGTAAGGCCTGCGATAAGATTTTGGCTTTTTCTATTGCATTTCTCATGAACGATATTCTCCATTAATCTTTACATATTCATAAGTCATATCACAGCCCCAAGCACTCGCATTGGCATTTCCATCATTTAAACAAATGTCAATGACGATTTCTTCTTCTTGTAAGATTTTTAAAGCTTGGTCTTCATCAAACGGAATCCCATGTCCATCTTTACAAACTGAGACACGTCCTGCATTTGAGACAAGATCCACATCCACTTTATGAATATCATAGCTTGCATCTGCATAACCAATGGCACATAAAATTCGTCCCCAATTGGCATCACATCCGAAGATTGCACATTTTAAAAGGGTTGATCCAACAACGGACTTGGCTACAATTTTTGCGTCCTTTAACGTTTTGGCTTCTTTTACATCCACTGTTAACAATTTACTTGCCCCTTCACCATCTTTGGCTAGCATCTTGGATAAATTCATACAAACATCAAATAGAGCTTGTTTAAATGTATTATAATCTTCTCCTGCTTCGGTGATTTCACTATTTCCTGCCATACCATTGCATAAAACACCAAAAGTATCATTGGTTGAAGTATCTCCATCCACATAAACCATATTATAGGTTTGATCCGCAACTTCTTTTAAAATGCTTTGTAGACAATCACTTGAAATGGACACATCACTGGTCACAAAAGAAAGCATGGTTGCCATATTTGGAGCAATCATACCAGAACCCTTTGCCATTCCACCTACAGTTACTGTTTTGCCATCAATTACACATGTCGTTGCATATTCCTTTGGAAAGGTATCGGTTGTCATAATTGCCAAAGCAGCTTCAGTTGATCCTTCACTACTTAATCCTTTACATAAAGAAGGCATTGCTTCTAAGATGGGTTGAATTGGTAAAGGTTGGCCTATAACTCCAGTCGAAGCAATCATAATATCCTTTGTATCTAAACCAAGTTCTTTTGCACAAAGACTTGTCATTTGTTCTGCAATCTCTACGCCATCTGCATTACAAGTATTCGCATTTCCACTATTCACGACAACCGCTTGGGCTTTTCCATCTTTTAAATGCTCTTGGCTTACTAAAATAGGTGCACCTTTAACCGCATTGGTCGTATATACACCAGCCGCTGTACACATTTTTTGTGAATAGATAACAGCTAAATCATTTTTACTTTGATTTTCACGAATTCCACAATGAACACCATTGGCCATAAAGCCTTGGGCTGCACATACACCTGTTTTCATATTTATCCCTCCTAGAATGAAGGAGCAACGGATTTTAATCCACTATCTTCTTCAAAATGATACATAATATTCATGTTTTGAATAGCTTGTCCAGCTGCACCTTTCACCATATTATCAATACATGACACAACAATTAAGGTATTGGTGTGCTCATCAAAATGCAATGAAATATCACAATAATTTGAATATTTCACAAATTTTAAATCAGCAACCTCTCCCAATTT
This sequence comes from Segatella copri, assembly GCA_963654445.1. Lineage (GTDB taxonomy): Bacteria > Bacillota_I > Bacilli_A > Erysipelotrichales > Erysipelotrichaceae > Absicoccus. The sequence goes on along the minus strand of CAVKAP010000010.1, from coordinate 34,770 downwards.
TAAAACACGGACAAACTTTTTATCTTTATACGCTTCTTGGTACAAAGAATAAATTTCATCCAAGGATTTTTTCTCTTTTAATGGTAAATAAATCGTTGAAATAATCCCACGATTAATTGGAAGTAAATGAGGAACAAAAGTGACATGAACCTCTTCTTGCGCAAATTCACTTAACAATTGTTCAATTTCTGGCGTATGTCTATGACATCCTACCTTATAAGGAGCAAAGGCTTCATTGGTACGTGGAAAATGGGTTGTTTCACTTAGCTTTTTTCCTGCTCCAGTCGTTCCACTCTTTGAATCAAGCACAATGTGACCTGTATCAACAAGTCCTGCATGTAAGGCAGGATAGCATCCCAATTCAATGGATGTTGGATAACAGCCTGGATTTCCTATAATATCTGCCTTTTCAATTTGATCATGGTGCCATTCACATTGACCATAAACGCTTTTTTCATGAAGCTCTGGCATTTCAAAGGCTTTTCCGTACCATTTTTCATAAATATCCGAAGAATCCAAACGGAAATCTGCACCTAAATCAATAAATTTCTTTCCTTGATCAATACATTTTTTTGCAATGTCTTCACTAAAGCCACTTGGTAGTCCTGCAAAGATACAATCGCTTTGTGCAATCACTTCATCTTGATTCACAAAAGGTAAATCACAAACAGAACGAAGTCCCGGATAAATATCCGAGATTGCTTGTCCTGTATATTGTCTCGAAGAGACAGCTACTAATTGAGCATAAGGATGGTTCATCAAAAGACGAACGAGCTCAGCTCCACCATATCCACTTGCCCCAATAACACCAACTTTTAACTTCATAGTGCAAACTCCTTTTTTACATATTCAATATGCTTTGAAACCTGCTCAGGACTTGGTCCTCCGATTGCATTTCGTTTAAAGACACAGGTTTTTAATGAAATGGCTTCATAAATATCTTCTTCAAAAAGAGAAGAAGCTTCTTGATATTCTTCTAAAGATAAAGAAGATAAATCTTTATCATGATCTACACAATATTTTACCAATTGTCCAACCGTTGAATAGGCATCACGGAAGGCCATACCTTTTTTGGTTAAGTAATCGGCACAATCGGTCGCATTGATAAATCCACGTTTCGCTGCCTTTTCCATATTCTCTTTATTTACCTTCCATGTATTACACATTGGAATCATAGTAACTAAGCAAGCTTCTAAGGTATCCGCACTATCCATAAAGGCTTCTTTGTCTTCTTGTAGATCTTTATTATAAGCCAAAGGTAGGTTCTTTAGCATTGTAAGCAAGGTATTTAAATTACCATATACACGTCCAGTCTTACCACGCACGAGCTCTGCAACATCTGGATTCTTTTTCTGTGGCATGATTGAACTACCTGTCGCAAAGGCATCATCCAATTCTAAGAATTTAAATTCCCATGAACACCAAAGAATAATTTCTTCGCATAAACGTGATAAATGCATCATAGACAAGGAAATCGCACTTACCATTTCAATCGCAAAATCACGATCACTCACACCATCCAGGGAATTTAATGTAGGGCCATCAAAGCCTAAAAGGCTTGCGGTATATTCACGATCAATCGGATAGGTTGTGGTTGCGAGTGCACCTGAACCCAATGGACATACATTGCAACGTTTTTTAGCATCCTTTAAACGACTGATATCTCTTTTAAACATTTCAACATAAGCCATTAAATGATGCGCAAAGGTAATCGGTTGTGCTCTTTGTAGATGCGTATAGCCTGGAAGAATCGTTTCAAGATTTTGGCTTGCTTGCGAAAGTAAGACCGCAATCATTTCCTTTAATAAATCGCTCAAATCATCACAACGATTCATGGCATACATTTTAAAATCAACCGCAACCTGATCATTACGAGAGCGCGCCGTATGTAATTTCTTTCCTGCAAGGGTTCTTTTCGTCAGTTCCCCTTCAATAAACATATGAATGTCTTCTGCTTTTGGATCAATGACAAGCTTTCCTGATTCAATATCAGCTTGAATCTCTTTTAGATTTTTAATAATTAAATCTTTACTTTCCTCATCTACAATGCCTTGTTTTGAAAGCATGGTAACATGAGCAATTGATCCCTTGATATCTTCTTTATACATTTTTGAATCAATTGAAATGGATGAATTAAAAGCTTGTAATCTCTCATCTGCTTCACTTGAAAAACGTGCGCCCCATAATGCCATAGTCTAGTCTCCTTATTTCTTGTTTTTTGCGTCTTGTTGAGCCTTTACCTTGATAGGTAAGCCAAATAAATTAATGAATCCAGCTGCATCACTTTGATCATAGCTATCATCTTCACCAAAGCTAGCGATTTGTTCTGAATATAAAGTAGTTGGACTTGTCATACCTGCTGGAATGATATTTCCTTTGTATAATTTTAATTTTACATCACCATTTACTGATTCATTTGCTTTATTGACAAATGCATCTAAGCTTTCTCTTAATGGTGTAAACCATTGTCCGTTATATACCAATTCACCATATTTTACTGCAACATGTTGCATGAAATGTTGCGTTTCTTTATCCATTGTGATGGTTTCAAGTAAAGCATGGGCTTTATACATGATGGTTCCACCTGGTGTTTCATAAACACCACGAGATTTCATACCAACCAATCTGTTTTCAACCATATCAATTAAGCCAATACCGTTAGCACCACCAACTTTATTTAATTCAAGCAATAATTCTTGAGCACTCATGCTTTGACCATTTAATTGAGTAGGAACACCCTTTTCAAAGTGTAAAGTAATGTAAGTAGGTTCTTCTGGTGCTTTTTCTGGAGTAACACCTAATTCTAGAATCTTATCATAATCTGGTTCATTAGCAGGATCTTCTAAATCCAAGCCTTCATGACTTAAATGCCAAATGTTTTTATCTTTTGAGTAATTGGTTTCTCTATTAATTTTTAATGGAATATTGTGTGCTTCGGCATAATCAATTTCTTCATCTCTTGATTTTAATTCCCATTCTCTCCATGGTGCAATGATTGTCATATCAGGTGCAAAGGCTTTAATGGATAATTCAAAACGAACTTGGTCATTTCCTTTACCTGTACAACCATGACAAATAGCATCGGCTCCTTCTTTGATTGCAATATCAACTAAACCTTTTGCGATTAATGGACGTGCCATAGAAGTTCCTAGCATGTATACATTTTCGTAGACTGCATCGGCTTTTAAGCATGGGAAGATATAATCTTCTACAAAAGCATCTTTTAAATCAAGCGCATAGTATTTTGTTGCTCCTGTCGCAATAGCTTTTTCTTCAAGACCTTCTAATTCATCCTTTTGACCAACATCTCCGGATACCGCAATAATTTCAGGATTATTGTAATTTTCCTTCAACCATTGAATCATGATGGATGTGTCTAATCCTCCTGAATACGCTAATACAATTTTTTTGATGTCTTTCTTTTCTGTTGTCATATGTTGTCCTCTTTCTTTCTTCACGTCAGCTAAGAAAAAAAGCGTCTTTGAAAATTAATATTCCAAAGACGCTTATATAAACGCGGTACCACTTCAGTTGCCTCCAACAAGGCCTCTTTTCCGTAACGTGGATGAAACGTTCCAAGCTACTATTTTCACTTAGACTCTCATAGGTGCGTTTCTTCTTGAGTACCATTTAGTGACCTTCCACTCTGTGTCACCTCGCTAGAAACTTTTCTCAAGCTTACTCTCCTAGTCAGCGATTTGCTTTTACGTGTTTAACTTTATCACTTTTCATAGTGATGTCAACACTTTTTTGAAAATTTGTAAGAAAATGTAAATTCTTTCAAAATTAAACAGTTAACTTCTTAATTTTTTCCCAAGGGAATTCAGGATCTCCAAAGTGTCCATAACAAGCTGTTCGCTTATAAATTGGACGACGTAAATCCAATTCTTCTAAGATATTTCCAACACGGAAATCAAAGTTTTTCTTTACAATTTCTAAAATTTCTTCATCAGATTTTACACCGGTTCCAAAGGTATCAATATTTAAAGAAACAGGTTCTGCTTTTCCAATCGCATAAGCCACTTCAACTTCGGCTTTCTTTGCCAAACCATTGGCTACAACAGATTTTGCGACATAACGTGAATAATAGGCTGCAGAACGGTCAACCTTGGTAGGATCCTTACTTGAGAAGCATCCACCTCCAATATGGCCTTTTCCTCCATAAGTGTCACAGACAATTTTACGTCCTGTTGTTCCAGAATCTCCAAAGCTTCCACCAACGACAAAGCTTCCAGATGGATTGATCAAATATTTAGTCTCTTCATCAATTAAAGCTTGATCCACACATGGTTCAATCACTTCTTTTTTGATTAAAGCCTTAATTTCATCTTGTTTGACATTGGCTGCATGTTGGGTTGATACAACAATCGTATCAATGCGTTTAGCTTGATCATCTACATATTCAATGGAAACCTGTGTTTTTCCATCTGGCCCTAATACATCTGGATGGGCACGTCTTACCTTCGTTAATTGACGGGCTAATAAATGTGCATAATAGATTGGTAAAGGCATATATTCTTGGCTCTCATCACAAGCATAGCCAAACATAATACCTTGGTCTCCTGCGCCAATTTCTTGACCATTTACAGCTTGGTGAATTTCAGGTGATTGTTGGTTCACAACAACCGTTACATGGTAATCTTCTGTATAACCAATTTCTTTGATTGTTTCAAGCGCAATCTTTTCATAGTCAATGACTGCTTTTGTATTTGCTTCCCCATAAATAAGAACAAAGTCATCTTTAATGGTACATTCAACAGCCATATTTGAGTTTGGATCTTGTGATAGAGCACAATCCAAAATAGCATCAGCAACCAAATCACAAATTTTATCTGGATGTCCTTCCGTTACACTTTCACTGGTAAAAATGTAGTTTTTCATTCTTAAACCTCCTTTATATCGAAAAAAAAACACACTTATAAGAAGCATGTAAAAATGAAAACGATACTTCTTATCTTTTCTAGCTGGACCACCTTAATTATTTTTTTTAATCAGGTTGGTGTGGGATCGTAGAGCTAGGCCTCTTCCCCATCTCTTGATAATGCATATATACTTTAACATTTTTTTTCGATTCGTCAATTAGATAAAATAGCCATTTTATCTAAAAAACAGAGAAAGTTAATCTTCCTCTGCCTTTTTCAATATCTTCCAAATAAAGTAGGTTCGAGCCAATCCATAAATAAAGAAGACGACTCCTATTCCTATGACATCCATTCGCTGATATATTAGTCCAATGATCGCAATCACAAGACCAAGACCAGCAATTTGTGCTTGTTTATAAAGAACCTTCTTTTCTTTTGTCATGAAACCTTCGTGCCATTTGGCATTGCATGCTCTACAGATAATAAGCTAAGGTCTTTCTTACCTACAGCACATAAGATCATACCATTCGATTCAACGCCTCTTAGCTTCACAGGTTTTAAATTCGTTACCACAACCACTTGTTTTCCAACAAGCTCTTCTGGTTTATAGTATTTTGAAATGCCACTGACAATTTGACGAACTTCATCACCTAGATCAATTTGTTCAACCAATAAACGATCGGCTTTTGGATGTTTTTCACATTCAACAATAGTACCCACCTTTAGTTCTACTTTTTCAAAATCTTCAATTGTTATTTCAGCGACTTCGTCTTTCTTTTCTGGTGCTTTTTCCTTTTTCTCATTCATTTCTTTCATGAATTTTTCCAAATCAATACGAGCAAATAAAGGAGCCATTTTCTTTACAACTTCAGTTTCTTCTAATTGTCCAAAAGATGTTAAAGAATCAAAGTCACGTTTTTGTGTTCCAATCGCATTTAAGATCTTTTCACTGGTTTCTGGCATAAAGCTTGATAACAAGACACCACTAAAACGGATACTTTCTAATAAGTTATAAAGAACTGTCGCAAGACGATCTTGTTTTTCTGGATCCTTTGCCAGAACCCAAGGCTCGGTTTCATCAATGTATTTATTGGTACGACGCAATAAAGTGAAGATTTCATCAAGAGCATCGCCTACATGGAAATCATCCATTTTTTCTTGTACCTTTGATAACGTTGATTCTGCCAATTGAATTAATTCTTGGTCTACCGCTTCATTGACTTGTGGATTTGTCACTTTACCATCAAAATACTTATTGGACATCGCAACCGTACGTGAAACAAGGTTTCCTAAGACGTTTGCTAAATCACTATTAATTCGTTCAATAACCAACTCCCAAGTAATGGTTCCATCTTGGGCAAATGGCATTTCATGCAAGCAATAATAACGTACTGCATCGACACCGAATTTTTCAACAAGTTCTTCTGCATAAATGACGTTTCCTTTTGATTTGGACATTTTTCCATCTCCAATTAATAACCAAGGATGTCCAAATACCTTCTTTGGCAAAGGCAAATCAAGCGCCATTAAGAAAATTGGCCAATAAATGGTGTGGAAGCGTAAGATATCTTTTCCAATAATATGGGTACCTGGCCAGTACTTTTTAAACTTTTCACCATTCTCTCCATAAGGATCATAGCCAAGGGTTGTAATATAGTTAAATAAGGCATCAATCCATACATAAATGACATGCTTAGGATCAAAATCAACTGGAATTCCCCAAGAGAAAGAAGTACGTGACACACATAAATCTTGCAATCCTGGTTTGATAAAGTTGTTAATCATTTCATTTTTTCGCGATTCCGGTTGAATGAAATCTGGATGCTCTTCAATGTATTGCTCTAAGCGTCCAGCATATTTTTGCATATTGAAAAAGTATGCTTCTTCCTTGGCTTTTTGTACTTTACGTCCACAATCTGGACAACATCCATCATTTAATTGTGATTCGGTCCAGAAAGATTCACAAGGGGTACAATACCAACCTTCATATTCCCCTTTATAAATATCACCTTGCTCATATAATTTCTTAAATACTTTTTTTACAATTTCTTCATGATCTTTATCGGTTGTACGAACAAAATAATCATAGCTTACATTCATTAAATCCCAATTGGATTTAATTTTGCCAGCAATATCATCGACAAATTCTTTTGGCGTAATACCAGCGGCTTTCGCCTTCTCTTCGATTTTTATACCATGTTCATCCGTTCCAGTTTGAAAGAAAACATCATAGCCTTCATTTCGTTTAAAACGTGCAATCGCATCCGATAAGATGATCTCATAGGTATTTCCAATATGAGGTCGACCTGATGTATAAGCAATTGCAGTTGTTAAATAATAAGGTCCTTTTTTTTCCATCTTTTCTCCTCCTAATTAAAAAAGAGATTTCATCCAAGGACGAAATCTCGTGGTACCACCTTAGTTTGTGTATTTCTACACCTCAAACCCTTAACGCGGGAAACGTTCCTTTTTAACGATTCAAAAGGAAGGCTCCAAGTCCATCTTCCATAAGCTATATTCATTCTTTTTCACCCAACAAGAACTCTCTATACAACACAACTTATGTACTCTTCTTTTCAACGCCTTTTCAAATACATTGGTATTATACTTGAAATAAAAGCACTTCTCAATCTTTACTTTTCTTCCGCTTGATCCAAAGCCTTAGTCATAATGCGAACCAAAGGCAAAGCTTTTTCTGGACAGAAGCATTTTCCAAGCTTGAAGCGAGGTCGTTTTGGTCCATGATAATCCGAACCACAGGTCACAAAGGCACGATGACTTGTCGCAATCTTTAATAAAGCTGCCATGGTTGCTTCATGAATTCTTGGTGAGAAGCATTCGATTCCATCCACACCTAAATCCATCAATTTTTCAATTTCATTATCAGCTAAGTTGTCCATATTCCAGCTGGATAATACCGCAATTCCTTCAGCATCATGAATCGCCTTTAAGACTTCTTCAAATGGTGGATATTCTGCTTCAACATAACATGGTCCACCTTTTCCAAATACATCATGAATAAAGTGACGACGTGCTTGTTTTTCACTCTTAGCCTCATCCAAATATTTCTTCACAAAGGACAATTCACGAACACGTTTATTATGGAATACCATATTTGTGATATCAATTGCAGTAATCGTTTGAAAACGAGAATTCGGCATCAACGTATCGACATCAATATGAATGCCACAATACTCTTCAAATTTCTTTGCTCTTTCAAGTGAAGCACTCTTTTCTCTTTGTAGAGATAATCGTTCATAGCTATCAAAGACTGGATTATTCCAATCAATATAATAACCAAGTAATCGAACCCGTGTGTTTCCATATTGGGTATCAATTTCAACACCTGGAATGTATTGAATATCATAAAGCGGTGCAAAGCGTTGTGCAACTGCATTGGCACGTGCACAGTTATGATCCGTAATTGAAATCGTTTCAATACCAGCTTCCTTTGCCTGTTTAAATAAATCTTCTACATCATAATGACCATCATCACTATAATTCGAACGTAAATGTAAATCAATCGGAGATAATTGTTCAAAAATTTCTTTATCTTGAACTACTTCCTTTACAGGCTCTTCCTTCACTTCTTCTTGAACAACTGGTTCTGGTTCCGCTTTTACTTCTTCACTTTCTTCTTCAACTTCCACTGAATTATAATCGGGTTCATAAACCCACATCGTTTTCAAGATAAGATCAATCAATGTTTGTTGACGAGGTGTAAAAAGCACAAAGAGTGCATTGATTCCCCACCAAACAATCATTCCAACAATTTGGAAAAAATACCCTAAAACCATCAAAGGAATTCCATAAAATAAAGCTTCTCGAAAAACCAAGGTCAACGGCGAAGCCTCTTTTCGATTCAATCGAACCAATTTCATTCCCGTTAAATAACCACCAAAGCTTTGTCCATAGGTATAGGTCGTAAAGATTCCTAGAACAAAAACACTAACGACAAATAACAATGCATACATAATATAAAACAGTAAATCGAAAAAATCTGGTGGGATAAGGCCACATAAAATCAATAAAAATTCCAAGACCCAAATATATACGGGCAGCAAACAAATATTCAAGTCAATTAAAAACGCAAAGAGATGCGCACCATAATCACGAAAATTTCTTCTTAAATGTGACACCTGATGATAACCACCATGTCGATATAAATTTGATTTATTTACAAAATTTGAGTGTGCTAATTCACTCAAATCAATTCTTTTTCCTTCCATCAGTACAAACCTTTCTTCCAACCTATTATACTAAAATATGTGGATAAAAAAAAGGTACGCAAAAAAAAGTTCTCGAAATTCGAGAACTAATTTTTTTCTTTTTTCTTCAAAACAGAAATTACACCAAGAACAGATGTTCCTAACATAACTGAATATGAAACAACGGATGTTCCGTTACCAGTATGAATACTTTGTGATGAAAAGCTTTGCGCTTCTAAGTAAAGCTTGTTGTAGGTCTTCTTGATTTTTTTATTCAAATTCGTATTTACCGCAATTTTTGCTTCTCTAGACAATTGCTCCCAAGCTGATTTTGAATTCAAAATATTTTGCGCATTCATTGAGGTTGCTTGTGAGTAAACAACACCAGTTGAGCTTGTTAAATAGGTTTGAATAAAGGCAAGTGCCTTTGTATTGTTATCTTCACTATCACCTTGAACTTCGGCTAATGTTTGATAGGCTTTTACTTGTAAATTTTCTTCATTGCTTGTATTCACTGCTCGCTTTACATCACTTTCTTGATTTGAGCTTGTATTTTGAAGCAATTCGCTCACAACCTTTGGTGAGCTTAAAGCTTGGGTATCAATTGTTTTTACAGTCGCAAGTGTATAAGGTGAGAAGGAATCTGTAGAAATCATCAAATCATCCTTAGTGCTTGTCTTCATTGCTGTTACCTGACCATTTCCTGCATCATGAATAACTGACACTTGACTGCCTTGTCCAAAAGAATCCGATGCGAATTGAACGGAAACATGACCATTTGGTTCAACCTCTACGCCATCCTTCCAGAAGGAAATATCTACGGAAACGGCTTGATCCACTTCTTGTCCAAGAGCTGTTTGCGCATCCTGCAAAGCATCTTGATTACTTAATGGGACAACTCGCATTTCGACACCTTCTTCAAAGGTTCCACTTGGTGCATACACACTGACACGAATGCCATTTGCACTTCCTGTAAAGATCTTTGTTTCTGCATTTAAAACAGGCTGAGGTGTAGGTGTTTGTTCTTGTTTGGAAGCTTCTTCTTGATTATTAACTGTTTCAGAATTTGTTTGTTCTTTACTTTCTGATTGTTCATTATTCTCTGTTTGTTCTTGAGATGATTGATTCGTATCTGTCGAACTACTTTCTTCCTTGCTTGAATCTGTACTTGGCACAACATTCTCATTTTTAGTATCTGTTTGTGTCGTTGTACTCGTATTGTTATCTTGCGTTGTTTGCGTTTGAGAAGACGCTTGCTGAGCCGCTTGCTCTTGAGCAGCCTGTGCTGCTTGTTCTGCTTGCTCTTTTGCCGCTTGCTCTTTTGCTTGCTGCAAAGCTTTGGCTTCGGCTAAAAAGGTTTGATACGTCTTTTCCGTATTTTTTAATAGAATCGTATCAATATCATTAATCATTTGTTGATTAACAACAGAATTTGTATCCAATCCTGTTAATTTATTATATGTTGTTTCACTATTTATAATCGCAAGATAATTGCTATCATCAACAATTTTAAAAGGTGTATAGGTAACTTGTCCATCCGAAATTGTTTCTACACTTAATAAGTGATTCACAAATTCATCGGCATTTGTAATTTGTATTTCAACTTCATTCGCTAGAATTGGACTTGTCATTGGAACAATAAATGTACTAGATAACAAGATCGAAGCGAATGCTTTATTAAATATTTTTTTCATGGCAGACCTCCATTCACTCATCTAGATATTTTACTCCACTTTTAATAAAAAAACAACAAGCCTAAGCTTGTTGTTTATGATTTGATTAATATTTAATTGGTTCCAAATTCCAGATTTCTTTTGCGTATTCGCTAATTGTACGATCACTTGAGAAATATCCAGATTTTGCAATATTAATAAGCATTGTACGTGCCCAACGATGGGTATCACGATAACGTGCTTCTACTTCTTCTTGTGCATGAACATATGCATTGAAATCAGCTAATACGAAGAATTCATCATTTTGTGTCAAGATATCGTTATAGATCAAACGGAATTCATCTGGATTGCTTGACCAATAGCCATTACGTAATGAATCAACCACACGACGAATATTATCATGTTGGTTATAGTAATCCCATGCATTGTAAGCTTGTTCATGTTTTAAATGGTTGATATCTTCAACATGTAGACCAAAGATTTGGGCATTTTCATAGCCAACTTGTTCTACGATTTCAACATTGGCACCATCTAATGTACCTAATGTAATTGCACCATTCATCATGTACTTCATATTTCCAGTACCACTTGCTTCTTTACCAGCAGTAGAAATTTGTTCACTGACATCTGCCGCATTCATCAATAATTCAGCAACCGATACAGAATAGTTAGGAATGAAGACAACCTTTAAGAATTCATTCGTTTCTGGGTCATTATTGACACGTTGTGCAACCATATTGATCAATTTAATAATTTCTTTTGCTTCATAATAAG
>CAVKAP010000010.1:0-22659 GCA_963654445.1 Segatella copri | reverse complement strand
GACGATCGATTTCTTCAATCAACATATAAACTCTTGGTAATAATCTTTGAACCATATCTTGTGGCCATTTTTCTAAGGCTTCAGCCATAACGGTATGGTTTGTATACGCAACAGTACGTTTTACAATATCCCAAGCTTGATCCCATTGATAATCATAATCATCTAATAATACACGCATTAATTCAGGAATAACTAAAACAGGGTGCGTATCATTCAATTGAATGGCTACCTTTTCAGGCAAGTTATCCAAAGAAGGATAAACACGTAAATGACTTTCGATAATCCGTGAAATTCCTGCAGAAACAAAGAAATATTCTTGTTTTAAACGTAATTCTTTTCCTTCTACAGTTGAATCATCAGGATATACATTTGCTGTTAAAGCTGTAACATCTTCTAAGTATTTATTTAAGTTTGAAGCTGGTGCTGAGTTTTCATCGACTTCAGCATCCCATAAGCTTAATGTATTTACAGTTTTTGTTTGATAACCAATAATTGGTTCATCATAAGGAACAGCACGAACAACAAAATCTGGATGATGATAAGTCACGAATTTTCCTTTTTCGTTAACATATCCATCAATATAACCACCAAATTTTACATTAACTGCATGATGTGGCTTCCATACTTCCCAAATATTTCCATATTTTAACCAGCAATCAGGAATTTCAACTTGTTCATTATTTTCAATCTTTTGTTTAAATAAACCATAACGATAACGGATACAATTTCCATGTCCGGCTAAATCTAATGAAGCCAAAGAATCCATAAAGCAAGCTGCAAGACGGCCTAAACCACCATTTCCTAAACCAGCATCGCTTTCCATTTCTTCAAATTCATTAATGTTCATTCCTAACTTAGCTAAACCACTTTTTACCGTGTCGTAAATACCTAGGTTCATTAAGTTACTTGTCAATAAACGGCCCATTAAGAATTCCATTGAGAAATAATACAATTGTTTTGTCTTATTTTTCTTGACTGCATTCTTCGTTTCCTTCCAATTGCTATTGGCATATTCACGGACTAAACTACCCAATGCAAGATAACGCTCAACACTTGTCAATTCTTCGAAATTCTTCCCAAACATATCGGAAGCTGTTTCTTTGTAATGCTCAACAAATAATGCTTCTGATCCGAAACTATTCATATCTTTTTTCCTCCAACGTACTTATTGTACTAAAAAAGTAAGTTTTTGAAAATCGAAAAATGTTACAACCTTATAATTTTTCTTGAAACCCCTTTAATTTTAAACAAATCCTTTTACTCCGCAATTATTACATGTTTCCAACGATATCCAACGCCATAAACAGATGAAATATAAGAGTTTTCACTCGATTCATCGAGCTTTTTTCTTAGTCTGCGCATCTCCACATTCAACAAGTTATCCGAAATCGGATGAAAATGTGTTTGCTCTAAGCGAAACTTCAAACAATCTCTTGTTACAATATTTCCATTGTGAAGAATCAACTCATCTAAAATGGCCCAAGATGAAGGTGTTAATAAAATTTCCTTTTGATTTTTAATCACGCGATGCTGTCCACTATCCACAACCAAATCATGGGTTCGATAGTATTTGCCCTCTTGCGTTCTTTTTTGTTCTAATTGCCCTTGGTTATATGAAACATAGTTATTCACACTATCGACAAGTTCTTTGGATGTAATTTGATACGTTGCGGTCGTTTCCTCCACTTTTTGCTTCTTTACTGTTTCAAATAAATCGGAAGTAAATTCCTTTTCATCTTCATTTTCATACTTGATATTTACAATCATAAATTTATTCCTTTCTCTTCTTCTATACTTTTATAATGAACTATAAATCTTACATTTTAGTGACAACCATGGATAAAAAAGGGATAAATCCGAAATAATTTAAGTTTTTTTATTCAAAACAGCATAAAAAAACTAGATATCCAAATGAATGAATATCTAGTTCCTTTTTATTTTCGTAATATTTTCTTTGGAAGATACGCTAAGCCTCTTTTGAATACATCGAAAAAGCTTAAAGATCGTAGCATCCGATCACTAGGAATGTATTTTGCAACCGCTCTTAACGTTTTTTTATTATCCTTTGCAGAAAAAGATAAATATTTTCCGTTTTTCAAAAAGAAGACAAAGCGTGAAATTATTTTTCCATTAAATAATACACTTGCTTCTAAACGATCGACTTGATCCCATGGAATTTGAACATACTTTTCAACATTGCGATCATCATAAAACTCAAATGCTTTATTTCCGACCATAATGCTTCCTGTACTGGTTAAGCCAGCAAAAAATGTCCCTTTTGTCGTTAAGTCAACCTGTGAATTCAACGATTGTGCCATACAATTCTCCTATATTTATTACATGATTCCGATAACGCGGCAAACAACACCAATAACGAATAATGCAATGATGATTGTGATTGGTGAAACACCTTTCTTTAATAGTTTACAGCACAATAAAGTTAATAACAATGCTGCTAAACCAGGAATCAATGAATCTAAGTTTGCTTGTAAAGTTGTAGTTTTTACTTGATTTAAACCAGTAGCACCTAAAGAAGAATATTGTTCTAAGGCAGATTTAATACCTGCGGCATTTCCTTTGATTTGGCTCCAATCAATATAAGCACCTTCAGATTGTGTAACTTCAGATACAACTGGAGTAAAGGTAATGCTTACCCAACGTTGAACTAAAGATCCGATGATGAACATACCTAAAATAGAAGCACCTTTTGTGATTTTTCCAAGTAATCCACCTGACATATCTTGGGCAATTTTTGTTCCAACATTGTATCCAAATTCTTGTGTATACCATTCAAATGCCATACGGATTACGTTCCATGCAACAAAGAATAGAATTGGACCTAATAAGTTTCCACTTACTGCAAGTGATGCACCTAATGCTCCTAAGATTGGACGAACTGTGTACCAGAATACTGGGTCACCGACACCAGCTAAAGGTCCCATCATACCAACCTTTACACCTTGGATTGCTGTATCTTCTACAGGTTCACCATTGGCTTTTTCTTCTTCCAAAGCTAAAGTAACACCCATTACTGGACTTGATACATATGGATGTGTGTTATAGAACTCCATATGACGTTTCAATGCAGCAATTTGATCTTCTTTATTTGGATATAATTTTTTAATTGCTGGGATGATTGAATAACACCATCCACCATTTTGCATACGTTCATAGTTCCAAGAACCTTGAAGGAACTGATGACGCCACCAAACTTTTTTACGATCTTGTTTCGTTAAAGTAATTTTTTCAGCCATTTTAACTTTCCTCCTTCAAAATCCTAGTAATCATTTAAGATATCACCAAGTGGGTCACCTGATCCAGTGTTGCCTCCACCATTGTTGTTTCCTGAAGATTCTTTCAATCCTAAGTAAACAATTGCGATAACGACACCAATGATACCTAAACCAATTAATGTGAATTCACTGACACATGCAAATACGAAACCTAAAGCGAAGAAAGGCCAAGTTTCTTTTGTAGCCATCATGTTGATAACCATTGCATAACCTACGGCAGCAACCATACCACCACCAACAGACATACCACCTGATAACCAAGCTGGCATTGCATTTAATGCAGCCGTTACAGCAGAAGATGGAATGAAGCATAAGAAGGCAGCAGGTAAAGCAATACGAATACCTTGTAAACAAATTGCTAAGATTTGCCATAATTCGATTCCTTTGAAATCACCTTTTTCTGCAGCAGCATCCATAAAGTGAACCATAGGGATTGCTAATGTACGACAAATCATTGTTAAGAATAAACCAGCTACTGAAAGTGGAACAGCTACGGCAATTGAAGTATTAATTGCAGAAGTTGCATCTGTTGCACCACCATTTAAAGCCAATACCATGATAATTGCACTTGCTACAGATGCTAAAGCAGCATCGGGAGCAACGGCAGCACCGATATTTGCCCATCCTAAAGCTAACAATTGTAAAGAACCACCTAACATAACGCCTTCTTTTAAGTGTCCACTAACTAAACCAATTAATGTACATGCTACCAATGGTTGATGGAATTCGAATTCATCAAGAACCCCTTCCATACCAGCAAAGAAGGCAACAACTATAATTAATAAAATTGTAATCGCTGACATAATATCCTCCTATTTATTTCAATTCTGCTTTTGCTTTCTTTAATAAAGCATTAATATCTTCATTTGCATCTGAAGGAACTTTTTTAACAACAATCTTGATACCTTTTGCCATGATTTCTTCGATTGTTTTTACATCATCTTTCCCCATTGCAATCGCTTTATTACAAACGACTTTTCCTTGTGAATGGGCCATTGAACCAATATTCAATTCTTTGATATCAACGCCACCTTCAATAGCTTGTAAAGCATCCTGTGGTGTTTCAAACAACAACAATGCTTTTGTTGCACCAAAACGAGGGTCTTTAGCAACTTCGATCATTTTCTTGATTGGAACAACATGCGCTCTAACACCTGGAGGCGCTGCTTGTTCAATCATGCTCTTACGTAAATCATCATGTGCAACCGAATCACTAACAACGATGATACGATCTGGAGAAACCGTTTTTGTCCAAGCTGTAGCAACTTGTCCATGCAATAAACGTGTATCAACACGGGCTAAACCATATTTGATATGACCATCACCTAATACTGTTCCTTCTGGAATTGCACCTTGAGGTTGAGCAACAACGGTTTCTTTCTTTTCTTCTACAGGTTCTAATTCTTTTGGATTGATTTGAACCCCTTCTTTAGCTGTCTGTAAAACATGAGCCGCAATTTCGTGTGCTGTTTCCATAGACATTCTGGATGCATACGTTTCAATCAACATAGGCAAGTTCAATCCAGTAACAATTGCCCATTTGTCTTCATGGCCATCTAATAAAGCACTCGCTTGATTAAATGGTGTTCCACCCCATAAGTCAACCAAGAACAAGATTTCATCTTGTTGTTCAAAAGAAGCAATTGCATCTTCCATCTTTTTTCGAATGTCTTCTGGACCTTCGCTTGGCATTAACGTACAAGGCTTAACATCCGCTTGATCCCCAAAAATCATTGAGCCTGATTGGAAAATACCTTTAGCGAATTCACCATGACTTGCAAGAATAACTCCTACCATAATTTTTCTTCCTTTCTTTTTGATTCAATAACATATAAAAAGCGGGCTACCATAAATAGGAAAATAGAAAAAATCCATTTTCAAATTAAATAGGTAATGCCCGCTTGACCAGTAACATGCTATTGAATATTCAATTTTCTTTACGACTGAAATATAACACTCTGTGAAACCGTTGTCAATTAAAAATGTGAAATTTTGTGATGATTTTAGGATTTTATTGTGCTAGATAAAATTCGTTCCAAATGTAAGGCTAAATAACCCAATTCAGATTCTGGCAAAGGCTTCTTTAAAACCTTGGCAATGGCTTCACACATTATTTTTGCTTGATTGTAGGCAAATGGAAATTTCTCCTTGGTAAAGTTTGTGATATCCATCTGTAGCTCTTCTTCATTATTTAATCGCAACAACAAAAATTTAATGTGATTCATCAATCGAATATAAGATAAGGAATTGCTGTCAATACGAATATTTAATTCCTTTTGCATCTTCTTAAAACAATCTCGGATGACTCGAATCACCTCCATAGACTCTCCAACCTTATTAGTCGATATAGCTGAATGCACATGCAAGGTAATAAAGCCTACCTCATCCGCACTGACCCATACATCTGTATATTTTCGAATAATATCCCTTGCCTTTAAAGCCACTTCATATTCATCCGGAAAAACCAATTGAATGTCCGTATAAAAGGGATTTGAAGGCCCATTGTCTTCTTTGATTCGTTTTATCGCAAAATATAAGTGATCGGCTAAAGAAAATAGAATATCATGCTCCACCTTACCGAATTTCTCTTCAATCAATTGAATAATTTCCGATGCAATTTCCATATAGATGGGATCAATATAATCCATGATTTCATTGGTCTTTTGTTTCGGCTGATACGATTTTTGCATCTTATAGCGTTTCGCATTTCGTGGAATGTCTACCTTTTGCCCAGCTTTTTTTGAAAAGCCTAAGCCTTTGGCCATTACGATCATTTCATCCTCTTCGTCTTTTATTAATATTGTATTATTATTCAAGACCCTTAATATTTCATACATCTAATCACCCTATTCTCTTACTTCCATAATCACATCATTGATTTGTCGTTTTCCATAATTCTTCTCAATGTGTGCATTCGCATTGATTTGTGTGAAAACGATAAAAATACTATCATCTAATGCCTTCTCTTTAATATATTTTAAATCTGCATTCCAAAGAATGTCCCCTTGTGAAATCTTTTGATGTAAGCTAACCAACAATTCAAAGCCATCACCATTAAGCTTTACTGTATCCACCCCAAAGTGAATTAAAAGCTCTGTATTCTCATCCAATCGAATACCAATGGCATGCTTAGTTGGATAAATCATCGATATGATGCCATCACATGGACTGACAATTAAGCCCGACTTTGGTCGAATCAAAACACCGTCTCCCATTAATTTATTCGCAAAGATATCATCACATGCCTGTTCAATTGGTAAGACTTCACCTTCTACGATTGAATGAAGAATCCATTCTTTATTTGAAGTCAAAGAAAGATCTTCATCTTCTTGATCATAAGCTTCTGGTACATTATTCATATATTCATCAAGCTTTGTTTTTATATTGGAAGCTTGCGGTCCATAGATAATTTGAATCGCATCACTTTGAAGCATGACAGCCGCTGCCCCTGCTTGCTTTAATAAGCTTTCATCAATTAAATCTGGATTTTCAATCGAAGCACGCAAGCGTGTGATGCAACAATCCAAATCATAAAAGTTCTTTCGTCCACCTAAGCCTCGAATAATCATTTGACTTCTTGGATCAATCAAGTCATGATCGAAGGTTAAATCCAATTTCTTTTTATCAAAGACCTTCATCACCTTTCCTTCACGGCCTGGTGTTTTTAAATCAAATTTTAAAATTAAGAATTTAAAGACAAAATAATAAATAAAGAAGTAGATAATCCCTAAAAAGACAATCATGATCCAATTGGTCTTCTCATTTCCTTGAATGATGCCAAAAAGGAAAAAATCTACAAAGCCAGCTGAAAAGGTAAATCCAATCGCTACTCTACAAAGCTGTGCTAGAACAAAACAGCTTCCTTCTAAAAGGACATGAACCACAAATAAAAGAGGCGCCGCAAAGATAAAGGTAAATTCAATCGGTTCAGTAATCCCTGTTAATGCACTGGTTAAGGCAGCCGATAAAAGTAAACCGCCTACCTTTTTTCTCATTTCAGGACGAGCCGTTTGAAACATGGCCAGACATGCACCCGGTAAGCCAAAAATCATATAAATGTATTCTCCAGAAAAATACTTACAGGCTTCCACACTAAAATGCTTTGTGTTTGGATCGGATAGTTGCGCAAAAAAGATATTTTGGGCTCCACTCACTAAATTCCCTTGTACTGTTTGAACACCACCGAGTGCAGTTTGAAAAAAAGGTGTATACCAAACATGATGTAAGCCAAAGGGAACCAAGGCCCTTTTTATGATTCCGTAAAAAAAGGTACCAATATAGCCAGAGGAATTGATAAACTGACCCAATTGCGCAAGACCTTCTTGTATTGGTGGCCAAATAAAACGCATTAAAATGCCAACAAAAATATAAGCAATGCAACAAATAATTGGAACAAAGCGTTCACCTTCAAAAAAGGAAAGGGCCTTTGGTAATTGAATTTGATAAAAGCGATTATGTAAATAACCAACCCCTAAACCAACAAAAACACCGCCAAATACCCCAAGCTCTAAGGATTGAATTCCACAAACTGAGCTAATGGAGCCTTCAATGATTGGTTTTACAATTTGACCATTTTTAATAATGCCATCAAAAATCAATAAGCTATTAATGGTTGTATGCATCACAAAAAAAGCCAGCACAGCCGAAAGGGCCGCTACTTCTTTGCGTTGTTTGGCCATACCAATCGCAACAGATACCGCAAAAATAAGTGGCAGATTGTCAAATAAAACCTTTCCCACCAATTTTAAAAGCAATAAAAAATTATATAAGAGGGTTCCTTCACTTAAAATTTGACTTGCATGAATGGACTGTATCGTTGCCGGATCGGTTAAAGAGCTTCCAATCCCTAAAAAGAGTCCCGCAATCGGTAAGACCGCAATGGGAAGCATAAAGGCTTTCCCCATCTTTTGAAAATAACTAAAGGCATGTTTAAATGATTTTTGCATATAATAAAATTTTAAATGACAAATGTAAAAAAGTCTATAAACAAAAAAGCAGATGAACGTCATCTGCTAGTCATCGGACTCTTTGCTGCTAGGAAATTTAAATACCTGTTCTCCTTCCTTGGAAACCAAATATTTTCCTCGTGCAATATATTCGATATAATCGGGGTCCTGTAGTTTTTTCTTTTTTGATTCCAATTTTGCTCGTTTGCTTTTTAATTCCTTAAGCTTTACATTGGATTCTTGAATGCTTCTTCTTAAATCAAAGGTCGTTTTAATTTCATTAAAGCTCGCTACGGAAAAAAAGCCGATAGCTAAAATTAAACAAAAAGAAATGAAATGTCCCCCTTTTTTCTTCTTTCTTTTCATAAATCCCCCTTAACGTACCTTCATCGCTAAAATCGCAATATCGCTTGGATTGATTCCTGAAATTCGACTGGCTTGACCTAAAGTCGAAGGTCGAATATCGGATAATTTTTGTCTGGCCTCTAAAGAAATATTATCCATATGGGCATAATCTAAATCCTGAGGCAATTGTACACTTTCCATTTGTTGGAGATGCTTCGCATCCCGTTTGGCCTTATTGATGTAGCCTTCATATTTAATCGCAATTTCAAGATGCGAATTGATTTCTTGACCAAAATCAACTTCAGTAAATGGTGCTAAGCCATGAATGGTCACCTTTGGACGCTTCAAGATTTGAAATTCACTCATGCCTCTTTGCATGGCATCAAAGCCACATTCTTTTAAATAGGTATTCAAAGCTTCGCTTGGTTTAATATGGACTTCCTGTAAAACCGCATAGGCCTTTTTAATCTCTTCTTGTTTTTGACAATAGATCTCATAACGCTTCTGATTGACACAACCAACCTGATACCCTAATTCTAATAGGCGTTCTTCGGCATTATCATGACGCAATAAAAGACGATATTCTGCTCGACTCGTTAACAATCGATAAGGCTCCTTTGTTCCCTTTGTACATAAATCATCAATCATAACCCCAATATAGGCTTGATCTCTTCTTAGAATAAATGGCTTTTTTCCATCAACCTTTAAAGCTGCATTAATCCCAGCCATTAAGCCTTGTCCAGCCGCTTCTTCATAGCCACTGGTTCCATTAATTTGACCTGCTGTAAAGAGATTTTCAACGATTTTATTTTCCATGCTTGCCTTCATTTGTAAAGGGTCAATGGCATCATATTCAATCGCATAGGCATATTTTTTAATGATTGCTTTTTCAAGCCCTGGCAAGGAATGAACCATTTCCTTTTGTACATCAATTGGCATCGAGGTTGAAAAGCCTTGAATATAAATCGTATCTAGGTCCTTTGATTCGGGCTCTAGAAACAATTGATGCCTTGGCTTATCCGCAAAGCGGACCAATTTATCTTCAATACTTGGACAATAGCGTGGCCCTACCCCTTTTACTAAGCCAGAGTACATGGCTGAATCCTTCAAATGGGCATTGATAATTTCATGCGTTTTTGGCGTCGTATAAATCAAATGACACACCTCTTGTTTTTCAAAAGGTAAAACCTCTTCTTCTTTGGTCGTTTCACTAAAACGTAGAAATTCATTGGTTCCAGCTTGTAGCTTTGTCTTTGAAAAATCAATAGAATCCTTTAAAACTCTTGGTGGTGTTCCCGTTTTTAAACGAAAGGTTTGAATTCCTGCTTCTCGTAAGGATTGAGAAAGGGTATTGACGGTTTCTTGATCCTCAGGACCAGAGCTGGTTGCGGTATGTCCTCGTAAGACAGAGCTCGTCATATAGGTTCCAGTTGTTAGAACAACGGTTTTTGCTTCAATGATTTGTCCATCATCACAAACAACGGCCTTCACTTTTTGATTTTCAATTTCTAAGGAAACAACCTTGCATTCAACAACCGTCAAATTTTCTTGTGAAAGTAAAGCCTGTTTCATAAAACGTTTGTACGCTTCTTTATCACTTTGAACACGCAAAGACCAAACGCCTGGTCCTTTTGTGGTATTTAACATTTTAAATTGTAAAGCCGTTTGATCGGCCGCAATTGGCATTAAGCCACCTAAGGCATCAATTTCTCGAACTACGATTCCTTTTGCGGGTCCTCCTACACTTGGGTTGCAAGGCATAGATCCTGCCATATCAATATTCATCGTACAGAGCGCTGTCTTTTTATGCATTCGACTTGCTGCCATAGCCGCTTCAATTCCTGCATGTCCAGCTCCAACCACAATCACATCATACATATTAAGCACCTCTTTTTGTTTTAAAATGGAAGATATTTTGAGGAACATTTAGGGCAAATGTTACCGCAATATAAACGAGTACACTCAATAAACCATTTACACACATTTTAATCAAACAAATCAATTTTGAATTATCTACTCCATATAATCCAAGCTTATTCAATAAAATAGAACAAATCCATAATGCAAGTGTTCCTAAAACAATTTTGATACAGATGACAAAGGTTTTACGATAGGAAATATCATAACTATCCTTAATCTTCTTCAGATTCACAAATAAAATATAACCTGTTCCTACTAAGCTTGATAAAACTGCTCCACTTACCCCTAGAACATAGACAAAAGGTACAATTAATACCCCTTTAATAATGACTCCAATGGTTAATGTACGAATGACATGTTTTCTTAATTCTAAGGATACCATCAAATTGGTAACTAAAGGAGCAATCGTACTTAAAAAGCCTTCTAAAGCCATCCATTGCACTGCATAGGCGGATAAATCTAAATTTTCAGAATAATAAAGGGTATAGTTCAAAGGCTTCGCATAGGCAAAAATACAAAAGGAAACCGGAATTGCTACATATAAAACAACATTTAAACAATCCACAACATTCTTGCGCACCAATTTCATATTCTTTTGCGATAAAGCTTCGGAAATATGCGGAATGATTGCAGTCGCAAAGCCAGGTCCTAAAATCATTGGAATGGCATTTAGCTTACCAGCAACATAATTGGTTGCAGAAATAATGGTTGTCGTATCGTTGGCATTGTAATGCATCTTTAATCCAGTCGGAAGTAAGAAGCTATTAAACATTTGATCGATGTTTCCTAAAATCGCTACAATCATATATGGAATAGCAAGGGCAATAATTTGTTTAAAGATATATTTTGAAGACTTAGCAGAGCTTTCTTGTTTTTCTGCCATTACATGAATATCTTTAGAATGCTTATGATCAAAATAAACAAATTGCAGGATTGCAGCAATCGCTGCAACAGAAGTTGAACAAACCGCTACATATAATGCCCATTTCTTATCCCAATGCCAGCCATAAACAACTAAACAAGAAACGCTTAATAAAAACGCAACACGAAATACTTGTTCAAAGGCTTGAGAGAAGGCATATTCTTCCATTTCCTTTAAGCCTTGATAAAAGCCTCTAAAAGCCGATAACAAAGGAACCAAGAAAATCGCAACAGCTAAAATTCGTAAGGAATTTGCCATGATTTTAATAATTTCTGGATCATTGGCCACCATGGCAGGTGCAATGATATTTGATAAAGAGAACAATAAGATCATTCCTACAAAGCCAGTTAATCCAAGGATAGAAAAGGCCATCTTCTTAACGATCTGAATACTTTTTGCATCCTCAAAGACCATATAACGGGCTACTAAGGTTGCTACCGCAAAAGGTATCCCAGATTGAAAAATCGTTAATAAATACGCATAAATATTATAAGCCTGTGAATAAACCGACTGATACGCTTCGGAACTAAATATATAGGATAATGGAATCGTATAAGCTAACCCAATCAATTTCGATACAAATAAGCCACCGGTTCCAATCAGACCAGATAAAACTATTGAACTTTTTACTTTCGATTTTGACATACAAAAACCCCTCTGAATTTGTATTATATCATATTAATGACTTCGAAGAATTTTTTTTAAAAGTAGATTCCATCCAATAAAAATTGAATTTTCCAACGAAAACAACGGACCTTTTTCTTTTCTATTCTTTTCAAAAATAGGGTTCCAACCATTGCTGAAATGATTTCTGTAATTGGAAATGCCCACCAAATAAGGGAAATGGTCATTTGTCCATTTTGGACAAGGAAATAGAAAAGAACAGCTAAAGGTAAAATCAGCACAAGCTGTCTAAGCAAAGATAGAACAAGCGATTCAATACCACCATCCAATGCCTGATAAATACCTTGATAGGCTATATTAACTCCCGCAAAAAGAAAGCTGATGGAAATAATTCGCATGGCTCCAATAAAATAAAACCTTGATTGTCCTGCATTAAATAATATCGCAAATTGATTTGCGAAAAGCTCTGCTCCCAACAAAGCGAAAAGCATAAGCACAACAGATAAATCATAAGTCCTAAAAACAAGGCGTTGCCTGCTACCCTTGCAGCCTTTTTCTGATTTTTCTGTCCAAGACATCTTGCCAATAAGGCCCCATCAACATCTGTACAGGAAAAATAAGTGTTAAAGCATTTAAGGCCGCTTCACTTCCTGCTTTCATATTTCCTACAAAGGCACTGTCTACAATATTATAAACAGCCTGCAATGCCATGGATAAGATCATTGGAATACCCATTTCTAGCATGAGCTTATTTACGGGTCTTTCCCTCATTTTATTTCCTTCTGCCATCTTAATCCTCCTTTTTCCTACAAAAAAGTGTGCACTTATTCCGTAAGTTGGACTTACGCATTCAGCAACACACTTTTTATGTCATTCTTTATCTTCATAGACAGAAAAAAAACGAGTAACTAAACTGGATTTACACCATTAGCTACTCGTTTGAATCATCTATTTCTCCTTAAAAATTGTCAAGAAAAAAGAATTCTTCAAATCAATTTCACAAGTCTTTATTTAATAAAAGAAGCAATTTACTCAATGTTGGCATGATTCAAAAACATTTGTTCAGAAGTCTTGTTTTCTATCTCCATCATTTCTAGAATTAGAGCATCCATAGCTAAATAGACCATTTGTTCAAAAGCGGATCCCATTGGTTGGATAGAAGAAATCGTTGCTAATTCCTTTACTTTTGGAGAAACCCCTGGAATAAGAATCGTTAAATCAGACATTTTCGCAATAGTTGATTCTCGATTCATTGTCAAACAAACCAAGCTTACATTTTCACTTTTTGCTTTTTTTGCGGCTGAAACCAAGGCATCGGTTTCTCCAGAACCACTCGCAATGATCAACAAGTCTCCATCTTGCGTATGTGGTGCTGATATTTCACCAATCAAGCTAACTGAATATCCCAAATGCAATAAACGATTCGCAAAAGCAGAAATGGATAAGCCACTTCTTCCCTTTCCAGTCAAGAAAATATGATTTGCTTTTTGAATACGTTCAATCAATTCGAGCATTTGTTCTTCTTGAATAAATTCAATATTGTTCTCAAGTTCTTTTAAAATAGAATGTAGCTTACCTCTCATGAACCCTCCTTGATTAATCGTAAAATATTTTCTTTTACGTCTTCTTCATTAAAAATACCACCACCAGAAACAACAATATCTGCACCAGCTCTTGTTACTTCTCGAATATTTTTTGAAGTGATGTTTCCATCCACTTCAATCTTAAAATTCAAGTTCTTTTCTTTTCGTATTAGGGAAAGTTCTTTTATTTTATCTAAGCTTTCATCAATAAAGCTTTGTCCTTTTCTTCCTGGATTGACTGTCATCACCAAAACCTGATCCACTTGATTTAAAATTGGAAGAAGAATCGATACAGGTGTTGCAGGATTTATAGCAACTCCCGCTTTTTTCCCTTCCTTTTTAATTTCTTGCAGAGCATAAAACAAATGCGATGTTGCTTCGGCATGAATCGTTAAAAGATCCGCTCCTGCTTGACAATATTCTTTGATAGAATTTTCTGGCTTTTCAATCATTAAATGAACATCTAATATTAACGAAGTCATCTTTTTTAAATCGGAGATAAAACCAGGACCAAAGGATAGATTGGGAACAAAATGATTATCCATGACATCAACATGAAGATAAGATATACCTGCTTGTTCTAAATCTTTTAAATTTTTCTCAATATGCACGATGCCAGCATTATAAATAGAAGGAGAAAGAATCATATTTATTCTCCCATCACAAAGAGATTCACTTTACGATCTCTTTCACGTAAGGTATCCCAATCCACAAAATACACACGTCCTAAAGCACCTAATTGAATTTTACCTTCTTTAATAATCAAGGTCATCGAATTGCTTCCATATAGACTTGCTTTTAAATGCGCATCCGTATTTAACATCACCCATTTTTCTGATGGATAATTCGAATCATTCACATGGAGTCCAAATTCAACATGTTTCGGACCTGGCGAATGATATTGATTTTCACAGGTCATCTTAGGTGCAATTTTTTCCATTACTTCATTAATATCTACTTGTAAGAATTCATCACCATAAAAATTCACATCATGCATCGTTTCATCGAAGTATAAGGAACAAGTTGTATGTGCACTTGAAACAACAAGGATTCCATCTTTAATTTGAGATTCTTCCACACTTTTTTCTAAATCCTCTCTTAAATCATGAAAGGAATTTCGTCCTTGAACCGTATGGAGCTCAATTAAATTATGATATGTTTTCATGTTATAATCCCATGCGTTCTTTGACTTCTTCTAAAATTTGATCTGCTCCAATTCCTGTTAATAGGCCCAATCCATTTACTACTTTTTCTTTAATTGAATCAGGAACAATTGTAGTAGAAATGATGGCATCATAATCATCAATACGATTTAATTCATCGGCAATCTTTGATTGATAAATCGTCACTTGATCTGTAAGGCCTTCTTTTTCTAACCAAGTTTTTACTTTTGCGACTGCAATTGTACTTGTCGCATGTCCTGCTCCACAAACCACCAATAATTTTTTCATTTTCATATCCTCCTATTTATTCGGCTGCAACTTTATTTGGACGAATCTTATTCACATAAGTCATCAATGCGATAACAATCGCTGCAATACAAATTAAACCAACGAATCCAAGGTATTTAACCGCAAGTGCAAATAAAGCAACTGGCCATAATCCACAAAGAACACTTGTTACTAATCCACTGGTTCCAACATCATAATGTGCTAATTCAAAGACTTGGGTAATGGTTGGAGCAAGCCATGTGGATAAATACAAACAAATAATTAAATACAATGAGCATCCAATTAAAGATCGAACAATATTTCCTTTAAAGAATGGAATCATCAAAGCAATTCCAAAAGCAAAGAAAGCTAAATCACCAAAAGGTAATACTTTATTTCCTGGAAGAATAATGGCTAATAAAAGTGAAATAGGAACCATTAATAAGGAAGTCGACATAACCGTTGGATGACCGACAGTTAAAGCAGCATCCATTCCAATATTCACAACCTTTCCATTTAACTTTTTCGAAGCAAATTCTTTAGCAGCCTCTGCAACTGGCATTAACCCTTCCATAAACATCGCAACCATTTTAGGCATGATTTTCATAACGGCTGCGGTTGACATTCCTAAAGTACCAATCGCTGCTACATCATATCCAGCAAAGATACCAACGACAATTCCAATGATCAATCCCATCACGACAGTATCTCCAAAAATTCCAAAACGTTTTGTCAAAGTTTCTGCATCCGCATCCAATTTATTCAAGCCAGGAATATGATCAAAGATCCAATTCATTGGAATCGCAAAGATTACACCAGATAAGGCCATCATATGAGTAATCGCAATACCTGGATAGCCAAAGAAGGTACTGATTTTTTCTTGAAAACAATCGGCTAAGAACCATTGAAGCATAACCGCTACAATTGCAGCTAAAACGCCAATCAAAAAGCTATGTGAAACGGCATTTGAAATCAATCCACAGAAAGCTGGGAACCAAAAGTTCCAAATATCGACATTCAATGTTTTTGTTAATCCAAGCATTACAAAGATAAAATTCACAATTAATGACAATGGAATCAATAAAATACCAATGGTTGTTGAAAAAGCCAAAGGTCCTCCGACTCCACATCCAATATCCATAATACTTAAGGAAACACCATACTGTTCACCCATTGTTTGAATTGCAGCACCAAGGCTTCCTGACAATAAATCTAAAACCAATCCTAAACCAATGGATCCAATTCCTACAGTAATTCCAGCAACAAAGGCCTTCCCTGGTTTTACACCAAAAATCAAGGCAATGATAAAAATAATAATTGGTAAAAAGGTATTGGAACCTAATCCAATAAACCATTGTAATGCACTAATAATTACATCCATAATAATCTCCCTCTAATAAACATTTGCGTTCGATAAAATCTCGGCAAATTCTCTCTCGTTTGTACATTTTTTTAATTTTTCAACAGCTTGAACATCTTGAAATAAGCTCATCAAATTTTGAAGCATCTCTACCTGTTCGTGAGGTTGTGCCATCGCCAACATAAAGACCAACTCAACCGAAAGACTATTTTCTTTATTGGTCATATCTTTAAATTCAATTGGATTCTTTAAAGAAGCAAAACAAATTTGTGATTGATTAACATGTTTTGAATCTGTATGTGGAATCGCAAATCCTGTCTTTTCAAATAAAATACCGGTAGGATATTCTTCTTCTCTTTGTTTTAAAGCTTGTCGATATGTATCCTTCACAAAGCCATTTTCTTGAAGTTTCGTAACCATTTCATCAAGCAATTGACTTTGATCTTTCACATCGAATTGAAAAAAAGTTAAGTGGTGATCAAAATACATAAATTTCCTACTTTCTAAATAATTGCATTATTTCTTCTTTTTTCTTTATTTCTACAATTTCTTGGACATATTCTTTTTTACTGATAATCTGATAAAGCTCCTGTACGGCTGCCTTAAATAAATCAATATCTTCTGTCGATAAAGTCATCATGACAACCAATCGAACAGGTATGGATCCCCAGCGAATTGGATGCTTTAAGGAAACAATGGATATCATCGAATGATGAATAGTTCCTGCATCCGCATGCGGTAGAGCTACACCCGTCTCTAAGCTTGTCGTTCCCATCTGTTCTCGATTAAAAATGGATTCTCTAAACCTCGAATTCACAATCCCTTTTTTTTCAAGCTTAGAAATCATAAAATTTAAGCACTCTTCTTTGCTTTCAAATTGAGCTTGTAAATCGATAAATTCTTCATCCAAAAAGCTAGAAATAATCGGAGCATCAAAGGTTTCAATTTTGTTTTTAAACGCATTCTTGATATCTTTTTCCAATACTGAAGAAGAATATACATCTAGAATACGAACCATATCTTCATTACTGACCAAAGGACTCACTTTTACTATAGGAACATCCTCTACATCAATATCAATTGGTGTAATAATCAAATCAACATTTCTTGATTTGATGGACTTCAATCGCTGTGCGCTTACAATTTCAATGTGATCCTTTTGAGGAAGGAAGCGTTTAATACGACTTAAAATCAATTGGGAGGATGAATTCCCATACGGACAAATGATAATGATATGATTGGACTTTGAAATTTCATCCAATGCGATTTGAAAATAAATTAAAACCAATGATATTTCATCGTCGTTTAAAATAACATCATATTCCGATTCTAAGATAGATAAGGCATACCATACCTCCGCAAATAAGCGAGAATATTGATTCTTAATATCTCTTAATAAAGGATTATGAATTCTTATGTTCTTTTTTAAACGCACAATCATTGCTGGCAAATGATAAATCAACGAATGATATAAAGCTTCATTTCCTTCAAAAGAGACTTTTTCAATAAATTCCATCTGCTGAATGATTTGTTTTACGATGGACATGTATTGGGCTTCATTTGTCTTTAAGCGATTGGTAATCTTATGTGCAAATAATTGACGACATAGATATTCCACATCCTCTTGAAAGAAAATGATCTTCATTTCTTGTTTGATAAATTCAATCATAGAATTTGCGACGATATAGGTTTCCATATAACGAATGTTATTGAACAAAAAATCATTTTCTTTTTGAACATGAAAGCCATATTTCACTCGATTAATTAGAATAATCATAGATTTTTCTAAGCTATGAACATAAAAATCTGAAACTTCCTTTATAAGCTCTGAATATTCTTGATAAAGAAGCTGACGAACAATACGAATAACTTCTTCATCAAATAGAAGCTTTATTAAATCTAAACTGGATTGAATCCCATCAATATTTTGTGAAGAATAATAAACAATCAATTGTTTAATTGCTTTTTGAATCGACAACTCATCTCCATTCACATAAACCCCATTTTCATCCGAAATGATCAAATCATTGAAATCAATTTGTTTAGTAATAAATTCTAAATCGTTATATAAAGAGCTTTTACTAATATAGAATTCTTCTGATAAAGCTTCCAACGATAGGGTTTTTGAATCTACAAATAAACGTTTAATTATTTGTATACGACGAAAATCAATCGAATATCGATCTGTCTTTCCTTCAATTGAATTTAAAATTTTCGTTTTTTCCTCTTTACTTGCTTCTAAGTAAATGCCAACCCGTGGCAAACGAATGAATTGAACTTCCTTATTTTGGACAAATTTCTCAATCTCAACGAAATCTGAATAGACTGTTTTTGTAGAAACAGATAATGCCTTGCTGAAGAAAGAAGCAGGTTTGTATTCGTTCTGTTCACAAAGAATTTTAAAAAGTTGTATTTGTCTTTGATTCAAAACATCACCCCCTAAAATATGCGCGCTTTATTTATCTTCTTTCCGAAATAATCATACTAAAAGAACTTTTATTTACTCAATTACATCCATTTCCATAATAATGTGGAAGTAAATGGAATCCCTTTGTGATAGAGATTTAAAAAGTTTTTGACTCGTGTATAATACAAGTAAAGATGGAGGTTATTATGACACATATTGTTTTTTTCAAATTAAAAGAATATTCAAAAGAAAACCAAGAAAAGGTGGCTCAAATCTTAAATAAAATGCAGGGAAAGATTGATCTTGTTCATGAAATGGAAGTCGGTATTGATTTTTTACATTCAGATCGTTCCTTTGATCTTGCACTTATTGTACGTTTAGATAAAGAAAGTTTAGAGGCTTATCAAGCCAATGAATTACATTGTGCATGTAAAAAAGAATTTGCTCCATATATTGAATACTCCAAGACGGTAGATTTCGAATAATATGTATATTTGTACAAGCGAACAGGCTAGAGATGAAGATCAAAGAGCACAGGAAGTATTCCATATCCCATCTTTAGTCTTAATGGAGCATGCGGCAATTGAATGTGTGAATCAAATGTTGCCATTAATTAAAGATAAAAAAATTGCCATTCTTGTTGGTCCTGGCAATAATGGAGGAGATGGTTTAGCGATTGCTCGCCTTTTGTATCAAAAGGGTATCAGTCCTTCGATTTATATGCCTTCTCTATCCATGTCTGAATCAGAAAGCGTTCAATATGAGATATTAAAATCTCTAAATATTTCAATTGAACATGAGGATGAAAGTATACTTGATGATGTAGATTTTATCATTGATGCATTATTTGGAAATGGATTATCCAGACCCATTGAAGGAAAGTGGGCAAACTTGATTCAAAAAGTCAATAATAGTAAGGCACGTGTCATTGCGATTGATGTGCCTTCTGGCTTAGATGGAACAAGTGGAAAAATATTAGGAACGGCCATAGAAGCTGATATAACCTTAGCTCTCGATTGTATCAAACAAGGACAATTAATTAGACAAGGGAAAGCTTGTTGTGGAAAGATCATTCCTTTAGATATTGGTATTCCTCATCCATCCTTCAAAGCTACAAAGCTTCTTGATCCAAATAAAGTACAAATTCCATATCGTTCGGATGATTCACACAAAGGAAGCTTTGGAAAGGCTTTAATGATTGGTGGTAGTCAATCGATGCATGGAGCCATCACAATGGCAAGTAAAGCCGCTTATTTATCTGGAATTGGTACTTTAACCATTATGCTTCCAGATTGTATTGCTGACATTCTTGCCTATAAGATGGATAGTGCAATGCGTTTGATTTGTCCGAGTGAAAAAGGGTATTTTGGAAAAGAAAGTCTTTCGATTCTAGAAAATAATATAAAGAATTATGATGTTATTTCCTTAGGAAATGGTCTTGGTAGAGAACCGGTCACAATTGAATTATTGAAGCTTTGTTTAAAATCCGATAAAGCTCTTATTCTTGATGCGGATGCCTTTTGGGCTCTTCAAGAATGTACTGATTTATTAAATCGTGAAGCACCAACCATTCTGACACCCCATATGAAGGAATTTTCTACTTTTATGCATATGGATTTAAAGGAAGTGCTTGATGATCCTTTTCATGCAAGTCAAATCTTTTCACAAAGATATCCAAATTGTACCCTCATACTAAAATCGAGTATGACCATTCTTTGTGAAAAGGATAAAAGCTATGTTTTAAATCAAGCCAATTCATCCCTCGCAAAGGGTGGCTCTGGTGATTTATTATGTGGCATCCTTGTTGGCATTTATGGACAATGTAAGAATAGCCTTGATTCAGCAATCACAGCTTGTTTAATTCATTCTCAAGCCGCAAATCAAGGAATTGATCCGGCTAGCTTTCAACCAGAAGATTTATTAGAAGCCATCCCAAAAATATTTAAGAAATATCGAAAAAACAGCTAGTGATGAACTAGCTGTTTTCAATAACATATTTACATAATTTTTTTAAATTTTGATCATTCGATAAAGTAATGACTTTTCCTAAGCTTAAATTCAATGCGGCAACCGTAGGCTGATCTCCATCCATTAAAATATTAAAAGTTCCTGTCGCATTTTCATAAAAGACATCATAGAGATAAGAAATCTTTCCATTTTCTTCTTTTTTTTCTCTTAAATCAAAATGAAAATCCTTTTTATTTTTTAGAATAATACGTACAGCTCCTGCTCCAGAGCTAGGTAATGCTTTTGCCATAATTTCCTCCTATCTTTTATCTGCTTCATATGTTGTTTGAATCCCTAGATGAGATAAAACATTTAAATCTTCCTCTTTCATATTACAAGTAAAATGGGCTTGCGATTCCTTTAAATCGGATAAAGCTTCTAAAGCCTTTTTGGCATTTTCATTATCTTGTGCACTGAGTGATAAGGCAATGAGAACTTCTTGAATATGTAAACGAGGATTTTGACTACCTAAATAATTTGTCTTTAATGCTTGTATTGGTCCAAAGGCTTGTGGACTTATAACCTTCGTCGTATCAGGAATCTTTGCCAAGTATTTAAGTGCATTAATAATTGTAGATGAACAGGTACCCATTAAAGGGGTAGTTTTTCCGGTAATGAGCACGCCATCCTTTAATTCAATTGCACCTGAATAGGATTTTGTTTCCTTTTCCTTCTCTTGTGCTTTTTTAACACATAGACGATCTGTAAGCGAAATACCCGCCTTTTTCATAATCAATTCTTGTTTTGAAACCTCATCACGGGTGCATTGTTCATTAATGAAACGCGTATAAGACTCATAATATCGACGAATAATTTCTTGTTGACTGGCTTGAATACAAGCCTTGTCATCTGAAATACAGAAGCCTGCCATATTTACGCCCATATCGGTAGGACTTTGATAAGGACATGCTCCATAAATCTCTTCAAAGATATTCTTTAAAATCGGATAGATTTCAACATCGCGATTATAATTAACCGTCACCTTATTGTAGGCTTGTAGATGAAAAGGATCAATCATATTCACATCATTTAAATCCGCTGTTGCTGCTTCATAAGCTAAATTTACCGGATGATTTAAATCCAAATTCCATATTGGAAAGGTTTCATATTTGGCATAACCCGCTTGAATTCCATGTTGATGTTCATGATAAAGCTGAGATAAACAGGTAGCCATCTTTCCACTTCCTGGACCAGGTGCTGTCACAACAACTAAAGGACGTGTGGTTTGTATATAATCATTTTTTCCAAATCCTTCATCAGAAATAATTAATTTTGAATCCGTAGGATAGCCTTTAATTAAATAATGCTGATAGACCTGTATATTTCTTCGTTTTAATTTTGCTTTAAACCGGTCAATCGCTTTTGAGTGCTCATATTGTGTAATAACCACACTACTTACATATAAGCCACGACTAGAAAATTCATTAATTAAACGTAAAACCTCAACATCATAGGTAATGCCTAAATCTCCACGTAGTTTATTATTGTTGATATCCTTTGCACAAATCGCAATTACAATTTCGGCTTCATCCTTCATCGTCATCAACATTTGAAGCTTACTATCTGGCGCAAATCCAGGTAAAACTCGACTTGCATGATAATCATCAAATAACTTCCCACCAAACTCTAAATAGAGCTTCCCATCAAATTGAGAAATGCGCTCTTGTATATGCTCCGATTGCATCTCTAAATATTTATTATTATCAAAACCAATATTCATACCATAAACCTCATATTTTCCATTGACCATTTTACCATAAAGGAAGACATAAAAAAAAGACCGATCAAAGATCAGTCTGAATGACCCGGCAGCTTGCTATCT
>CAVKAP010000009.1:0-22568 GCA_963654445.1 Segatella copri | reverse complement strand
TTTACTTTAGCATAAAAAGAGAAAACTTGTACTTTGCATTCATTTGGTGTATAACAAAACTAGAAAAAAGAGGGAGCTTGTGTTACAGGCTGAGAGGAAAGTAGAACTTTCGACCGATTACCTGATTTGGATAATGCCAACGTAGGGAGCGAATCGCTTTTTAAGTGAACTTGTCTATGTTAGCAAGCTCACTTTTTTTATGGCAAATTGGGGGCACCACTTTTTGTCTAAGATATTGCAGAAGGAGAACAAAAAATGAATGCAAAAGAAACAGGCGCTACATACACAACACAAATGGATGCAGCACGCAAAGGAATTGTTACGCAACAAATGAAAATTGTTGCCAAAAAAGAAAAAATGGATGAGGAAAAGCTACGTCAGTTGGTTTCGGAAGGAAAGGTTGCGATTCCATGTAATAAAGGACACCAATGTCTTGATCCAGAAGGTGTAGGTTCCATGTTACGTACGAAAATCAATGTTAATCTAGGTGTATCGAGAGATTGTAAGGATTATGATGTGGAAATGAAAAAGGTAATGTCTGCAGTTGATTTAGGAGCTGAGGCCATTATGGATCTTTCCAGTCATGGGAATACCCAACCCTTCCGTCAAAAATTAACCCAGGAATGTCCAGTTATGATTGGAACCGTACCGGTTTATGATAGTGTCATCCACTACCAAAGAGATTTAGGAACCTTAACTGCTCAGGATTTTATTGATGTAGTTGAATTACATGCCAAGGATGGTGTGGATTTTGTGACCTTACATTGTGGAATTACAAGAAAGACCATTGATCAAATCAAAAAACATAAGCGTAAGATGAATATTGTATCAAGAGGTGGAAGCTTGGTCTTTGCGTGGATGTCTATGACAGGGCAAGAAAATCCATTTTATGAATATTACGATCAAATTTTAGATATTTGCGAAAAATATGATGTGACGATTTCATTAGGAGATGCTTGTCGTCCTGGTTGTTTAGCGGATGCGAGTGATGTTTGTCAAATTGAAGAATTGGTTCGCTTAGGAGAATTGACCAAAAGAGCTTGGGATCATAATGTACAAGTCATGGTTGAAGGACCAGGTCATGTTCCACTCGATCAAGTTGCAGCCAATATGAAGATCCAACAAAGCATTTGTATGGGAGCTCCTTTTTATGTCTTAGGTCCACTTGTAACCGATATTGCACCAGGCTATGATCATATTACAGCTGCTATTGGTGGAGCTGTTGCAGCTATGAATGGAGCAGCCTTCTTGTGTTATGTAACACCTGCTGAGCATTTAGCCCTACCAAATCTAGAAGATACCAAACAAGGAATCATTGCATCAAAGATTGCAGCGCATGCAGCGGATATTGCTAAGGGTGTACCATGTGCAAGAGAACAGGATGACCGTATGGCCGATGCACGAAGAGTATTGGATTGGCCAGCACAATATGAATGTGCACTAGATCCAGAAACAGCCAAGGCCATTCGTGATAGTCGTTTACCAGAAGATGATCACAGTGATACATGCAGTATGTGTGGAAAATTCTGTGCGGTTCGAAGTATGAATAAAGCTTTAGCAGGAGAAGAGATTGATATTTTATAAAAGCAATTTAAAATGGAACTGAAGATAAAAATTCAGTTCTATTTTTTTGGAGGTAATTATGCAAGGTGCAATCTTTGATATGGATGGTCTACTTTTAGATACCGAAAGAATCTATCAAGAGGCTTGGAATGAATGTGCGAAAAACTATGTAGATCAAGTCAATATAGAAGTTGGACGAGCTTGTGCTGGCTCATCTGGTGAACAAATTCAAAAGGTTATACAAAAATATTATCCAGGAATTGATGGGAAGGCCTTAAATAATGATGTGATTCAATATTATCAAGAACATGTTTTAGATGATTTACAATTGAAAAAAGGAGTTGTTGAAATCCTAAAATATTTTAAATTCAAAGGGATTAAAATGGCTGTTGCGAGCAGTTCCCTTGAATTCATCATTCGCTCAAACTTAGAAAAGGTAGGTATTTTAAGTTATTTTGATTCAATTGTTAGTGCGCAACATGTTAAAAGAAGCAAACCCAATCCGGATATCTTTTTAAAGGCAGCTGAGAATTTAAATTTACAAGCTGAAGCTTGTTACGTATTTGAAGATGCTATTAATGGAGTAAAAGCGGGATTAAATGCAGGCTGTAAGACAATCATGATTCCGGATACACAAGTACCCATTGATGAATTCTATCAGAGATGCTATGGCATTTTTCCATCTTTAATTGAAGCGATGGAATTTGTTTAAAAGGATATAGAATAAAAGTATGGAAAAATTAAAAAAGAAGTATTTTGATTTGTCTTGGGCTTTTCTTAAAAACTATATAGGACTTCCTTATGAAGAAATGATTAAAAGATATCAACAATATCCAGAAGATTGTATCTTAGAAGAAAAGGACGACTTGCTTTATTTTTTATTTTCTTATGAGCTCGTCAAAGGCTTAGAAAGAGGTATTTTACTTGTTTATGATCAAGATATGATTATTGCCGATTGTTCTTTTATGCATGGAAGTATGGAGAATGTCATGAAAGAAAAAAACATCTATGATTACATTACCCTTGAATCCGATTGGTCGAATCTTGAATATTACACCTTGTGTAATTATATGTTTGATCTTCCTTATCCTTATTGTTTTAGCGATAAGAAGGAAAGCTTTGAAGGCGAGGTCTCTTTTTTTACCAATGCCTATGTCACAATGGCTTATCGTAAACAAGGTATCTTTTCTGAGATGTTAGATCTATCCAAGGAAATGATCTTTCGCAATACAAGCCAAGAAATCTATTATTCCATCTTTTCATTAGATCCAGATATTCCTTGTTACGGTCCAGACACAAAGGATGAACCCTACTATTATTCCATGAAGGATGAACCAACACGTTTATTGAATAAAAGGATATTAGAAAGTAAGGGATATATTGGTATTCGTTTAGAGGATGAGGAAGAAAATGATGGCTCTAAGCTTTGGTATGCCGTATATAAAGGAAAAGAACAAATTATTGATTTAGAACTTATTTAGGGTGAGTAATCTCACCCTTGTTTTTGTTTCCGATATTTAGCTGGTGTCATAAAGCGTTCTTTTTTGAATGCACGAATAAAGGTTTCAGGGTTTTCGTAGCCTAAGCTAGCACTAATATCAGCAATCGACATGGTTGTGTTTTGTAGCATATTATCGGCTTGTCGAATTCGAATGATACGTTTCCATTTATTAAAAGTTTGACCCGTATTTGCTTTGATTAAGCGTGAACAATATGCAGTAGAAAATCCAAAATAATTGGCTACATCTTCAAGAGTAACGGTTGCGATGTTTTCTTGGATATAGCTCATCACTTTGAAATCCACTTGATTTTTGTTATGCTCTCGATAACTGGATTCAACTAAATCTTTATAATCTCGCATGATTCTTGCAAAGAAATAGGTTAACATTCCAATTAAAATTTGATCAGAGAAATCATCGTGGTAAATTTGTTCCTTATAAAGCTTCATCATAAATTGTTGGGAAGAGATTAATTCGGTTTCTCCTAAATGGAAGATTAGGTGCTTAATTTGTTGAGAATTATATAAACCCTCAGAGAAGAATTCACTGATTAATCCATGCCCGTGCATAATTGGTGTAAACATTTGATAAAAGGTTTTCTTTCGCAAAAGAATGTTAAAAATTAAAGACTCATCATCAAAAACTTCCATTGTATGAAAGACGCTAGGCGCAATAAAAATTAAATCCCCTTCTACAAATTCTTTTCTTTCTAAATCAATGTATTGTTTACAATGTCCCGAAAAGACAAATATGATTTCAAAAAAATCATGTTTATGCAAAAAAGCAGGTGTATAGCGATTGTGTTTTGTGATAAACACATTGCGTTCATCCCCTTCTTTAAAGTATTCATTATCGCTCATTTCATAAGAAATAATCTCAGGTAACAATTCAGGAATAACTAAATGACGCTGTATGGCGTCTTTTTTGTCTATTTTAGATAGAAATTGTTTAAAAGAATTTGGAGATTGTTTCGCTTTATATAATTCCTTATAAAATAATTCATCTTCATTTAATTCGAACATGACATTCATAGATTGATGCTGTTTCATAGACTCCTCCATCAAAAAAAATCAATTTTATAATCATAATAAGTCAAAAAGATGATATATCATTTAAATTTTATCTCAAAAGGACAAAAAAAGTCAATAAAATGGATAATTTATCCCATAACAATATACATAATTTGACCTTATCATATCTGTGGGAAATGAAAAGGAGAGAATCATGAAAAATTCAAAAGCTTTCTTATACCGCCAAAGATTTGGTTATGGTATGGGAGATTTTGCTTGTAACTTGATTTGGCAAGTCATCTCTTTGTATCTTCTGTACTTTTATACAGATGTCATGAAGCTAGATGCCAAAGGGATTGCGGCCATGTTTGTGGTATGTCGAGTTATTGATGCGATTACGGATGTGTTGGTTGGATTTGCGATTGATAAGACAAAGACAAGGTGGGGAAAAAGTCGTCCTTGGTTCTTATTTGGAGCAATTCCCTTTGCGATATCTGCTTTCTTAGCTTTTAGCGTTCCAGATATTGGACCACAAGGGAAATTAGCTTATGCGTATGCAACGTATATTTTCTTATCGTTTATGTATACCGTAGTGAATATTCCTTTAGCATCGATATTGCCTTCGCTAACGGATGATATGAATGAAAGAACCGTTTTAGCAACATGGAGAAAGTTTTTAGCCTTTCTAGGATCAACGATTGTTTCAGCAACTGCTTTGACAATGGTGCAAATGGTTGGTCATGGAAATGAAGCTTTAGGCTTTCGGGTTGTAATGGGTGTATTTGGAATCATTGGCTGTTTATGTTTCTTTTTAACCTTTGCGCTTGTTCGGGAAAACAATATTCAAGATCAAGCAAGACAAGCTAGTTTAAAAGAAACGGTTTCATCTCTAGCCCATAACACGCCATGGAAGCTGTTTGCATTAAATATCTTATTTATGTGGACAGGATATTTTATTCAATCGAGCGCTTTGGTTTATTACTACAAATATTATATCGGAAGTACAGCTTTAGCGAGTTTGGTTGCCACAATTATGACGATGGTTCCCATGTTTGCGAATTTAACAGTTCCTTTTTTGGCCAAACGCCTAGGGAAAAGAAACTTATATTCGAGTGCGGCCTTTGTTCAATTGCTTGGGATTGTCATTATTTTTATAGGAAATTTAAATACGAATATCGTATTGGTTGGTGTGTTTGTATCGGCTTGTGGCTATGGGATAAAGGAAAGCATTTATTTTTCTATGCAAGCAGACCCTGTGGATTATGGAGAATGGAAAACTGGTATTCAAGCAGCCGGTACTTTATCAAGCATCAATGGATTTTTAGGAAAGGTGGCACAAGCTTTAGCAGGTGGACTTTCTGGACTTTTATTGGCATGGGGCGCTTATGATTCATCGGCAGTCGTACAAAGTCCTGAAGCTTTACTTGCGATTAAAGCGATGTATTTATACATCCCAGCAATTTTATTAATTTGTTCAATGGTAACCATGTCTTTCTACAAATTGGATAATCAATTTGAACAAATACAAAAGGACTTAGAGGAAAGAAGAAAAGGAGTTTAAAAATGACAGAAGTAAATACAAAACAATATATGCCCTTAGTAGGCGCAGCAGGAATCGGATCGATGTTAGGGTCTGGAATTATTATTGGATTATCCGCTACGATTGCGGTATGGCAATCTGGCTTAGGATTAACGGATGGACAAGTTGGAATCTTATCAGGTGTTTTAACCTTTGCGATTGCAGCAGGTTCTTTATTAGCAGGAAATATCACAAAAAAAATTGGCTTAATTCGTTCCTTTAATGGGATGAACGCACTCTATTTTATTGGTGCTTTATGTTGTATTTTATCGCAAAACTTCAGTATGTTACTGATTGGCTTGATTTTAGCAGGGTTTGCTTCTGGTGCAGATTTACCAATTAGTTTAACGGTTATTTCTCATGACGCTCCCGATGAAAAGACATCGGCAAGCTTAGTTGCTTCCACTCAAGTCTTTTGGCAAATCGGTGTATTAGGATCGTATGCGATGGCATTTATTGTATCGAAGGTTGAAGGGGCCCTTGGTGCACGTTTAGTTTTTGCGTTATTAGCTGTCTTTGCGTTGATTGCTTTCTTATGGAGAACCTTCTCTAAAACATTTAAAGAATTTCATGAAAAAGGAAATGAATATCGTATGAAAGAAGGCGCAAAAGAAAATACTGAAGTCTCATTTACCTCTTTATTTAAAGGAGAGGGTTCATCAAAATTCATTCGTTTCTTCTTATGTATCTTAATTTTCTATGTATGCTGGAATTTATTAGCCAATACCTTTGGACAATTCCAAACCTATATTTTAGTTAAAGCACATGCTTCTCAATCCTTAGCAACAGGATGTGGAATTGTATTAAATATTCTTGGTTTAATTTGTGGCATTTTATTTGCGAGTGCAGCAGGTAGTAAGCATCGTAATAAATTCTTCTATGTTGGAATTGTTATTCAAGCGGCAGCCATGATTGGAATTGCGTTAGGCGGAGGAACTGTCTTTATGATTGTCGCAATGATTGCTTGTTACAACATTGGAAACCAATTTGCTGGAGAATCTATTTATAAGGTTTGGACACAGGAATCCTTTCCATCTGAAGCACGTGCTTCCATGCAAGGATTCATTAATGGATTTTCACGCTTTTGTTGTGGACTATTCGCTTTGATTACACCTTATTTGGTTGCAGACTCTCGTATTCAAATGACGATGTATGGATTTGCAATTATTGTATTAATTAGTGCAGTAGCAGGAACTTTGATGATTCGTTTACAGAAAAAATATAATATCGGACAAATGAAGTAGGAGAAGGAAGATGGCATTCACGTTTCAAATAAATAATGATTTAAAATTTAATCATGATGAAAAGTTGTTGAAAAAGTCGGAACAAAATCGACCTGAAATTGTTTATGAGAAAAAGTCGAATTTTAATTTGGTTAAGCTTGTTAAAGATGAAAGTAAATTGGAGGGGGTTGGCACACAAGCAATTGATCAAGATATAAGTGATTGTTCTTTAAAAAGAGAGGACTCCATTATTTTAGATTTTGGTGAGCATATGGTTGGAACCTTTCAAATTGATATCGATCAAACAGGCTCTCCTATGGATGCACCATTATTTATGCGTTTAAAATTTGCTGAAATGCCTTGTGAATTAAAAGCTAAATCTTCAGATTATAATGGATGGCTTTCTCGTTCTTGGATTCAAGAGGAATTCATTCATTTAGATACATTGCCAACGACCTTGTTATTACCTAGACGCTATAGCTTTCGCTATGTTGAAATTAAAGTGATTGATACTTCACCGAAATGGCAAGCTGTGTTTTCAAATCCACTTGTTACGACTCAAACAAGTGCCGATTATTCCCGTCTAGAAAAAATAAATTTAGAAGATACAACGCTTCAAAAAATTTATGATGTTGGTCTAAAAACCTTAGCAGATTGTATGCAGGATGTGTTTGAAGATGGACCAAAAAGAGATCGTCGTTTGTGGTTAGGGGATTTACGTCTACAAGCTTTGGCAAATTATGCAAGCTTTGATCAAGTTGATCTTGTAAAAAGATGCTTGTATTTATTTGCAGGAATGACTAGTGAAGATGGAAAGATTTCTGCCAATGTCTTTGTATCTCCTAAAGTTGTTCCAGATGATACATTTTTGTATGAATATAGTTTATTCTTTATTTCCACGTTATATGATTTCCATAAAGCGCATCCAGATATTGAATTTGTGAAGGAATTATATCCCATTGCGAAAACACAAATGGATCTCACATTAACTATGTTTGATAAAAATGGACAATTTATGCCAAGCGAAGAATATCCGGTTTTTGTTGATTGGTCCAATGATTTTAATAAGGATACGGCTGGTTATGCAGAAACAATTTATGTTTTGAGACAGTTTATAGAATTATCTAAAGAATGTAAGGAAGAAGTTTCAAGCTATAAAGATCAATTACTTTTACTGACAAACTATGCAAAAAAGAATTTATACAATCAAGAAAAGCATCTCTTTATGACAAATCAAGATGAATATAATATTGCGAGTCAAGTGTGGATGATTTTAGCCCATGTCCTTAGTGATGAAGAAAACAAGCTTGTTATGCAAAAAACGATGGATACATTATTCCCTATACGAGATATCGCAACCCCTTATATGTATCATCACATTGTTGAAGCAATGTTTGAGGCAGGCTTATTTGAAGAAGCATGCAAATTATTAAAAGATTATTGGGGGAAAATGATTGATTTAGGTGCAGATACCTTCTGGGAAGCCTTTGACCCGGGTAAACCAGATTACTCTCCTTATGGTAGTCCGATTGTCAATAGCTATTGCCATGCTTGGAGTTGTACTCCTGTATATTTAATCAAGAAATATATTTTATGAGGTAAAAAATGAAAGAATATGGATTTGGTGTAGATATCGGTGGAACAAGCATAAAATTGGGCCTATTTGATATGGGCGGTGCTTTGATAGAAAAATGGGAGATACCTACACATATAGAAAATCATGGAATTCAAATCTTGGATGATATCTGTCAAACGATTCATAATATGATGGTTGAAAATGGAATCAAAAAAGAACAAGTAGAAGGAATTGGATTGGGTGTACCAGGACCAGTGGGAAAAGATGGAACGGTTTATGGATGTGTTAATTTAGGATGGCCTGTTTTTAATGTAGAGACGACGCTATATCAGAAAATAGGAATTCCAATCAAGGCAGGAAATGATGCCAATGTAGCAGCTTTAGGAGAGATGTGGCAAGGAGGAGCAAAGGGACATCAAAACGTAATGATGATTACTCTTGGTACAGGTGTAGGCTGTGGTTTGGTAATCAATGGTAAAATTGTACCAGGAGCCCATGGTGCTGGAGGAGAAGCTGGTCATATTCATGTGAATGATGATGAGCATGCGCTTTGTGGATGTGGTAAAAAAGGATGTCTAGAACAATATGCTTCCGCAACTGGTATTGTACGCCTCGCAAAACGTAAGCTAAAGAAAGAATCTTGTTCTACAAGCCTAAATCAATATGTAAGCTTAAATGCTAAGGATATCTATGATGAAGCGAAAAAAGGGGATAGACTCGCAATAGAAATTGTAGATGAGGTCTGTGAACTATTAGGAAAAACCATTGCGATGCTTTGTAATACAATTGATCCAGAAGTCGTTGTGATTGGTGGAGGTGTTTCAAAAGCTGGAAATATATTGATTGAAGGAATTCGAAAATATTATGTTAAATACGCATTCCATGCATGTGAGAATACTGAGATTACACTTGCTCTATTAGAAAATGATGCAGGTATCGTTGGATGTGTACGTCAATTATTTTAAAGTCCAAAGTAAATATACTCTGGACTTTCTTTTTTTTAGAGCTATTTGTAAAATAAAGTTATGAAAAAAATAATCCAATTCACAAGTCATTTATGTAGTCGGATCATGATGACCAATATTGCTTTATTTCTTGCATGGGGATTTTTAAGTGCTCTCTTTTCCGAAGGGGGATGGTTTCCAAATAAAGAATTTGCAGAAATGATTGATCCTTTATTGAAGTATATTTTACCAAGTGCCATTGCGTATCAGGGTGGAAATCTCATCTATGAAAAAAGAGGGGGAACCATTGCGGTGATTGCTTGTATGGGAGCAATTTGTTCTGGTGATAAAACGATGCTTTTTGAAGCAATGTGTATTGGTCCATGTGCAGCTGAACTATTAAAAAAATGGGATGAAAAAATTAAACAATGGATTCCATTAGGCTTTGAAATGTTAATTGAAAATACTTCGATTGCTCTTTTAGGAATCTGTATGGCCTTAATCAATTATTTTTTGGTTTCTTTTGTGATGAATGGTTTATTTTCATTGGCTTATCAAGGTGTACTATTTTTAATTAATCATCATTTGCTTCCTTTGTTAGCTGTTATTGTAGAGCCTTGTAAGGTCTTATTTTTAAATAATGCATTGAATCATGGTATATTTACCCCTTTAGGAATGGAACAGGTCAAACAGACGGGACAATCTATTTTATATTTAATTGAAAGTAATCCAGGTCCAGGCTGTGGAATTTTATTGGCTTTATTATTAAGAGGTTCAAAAGAAGAAAAACAAAC
The DNA here is from genome assembly GCA_963654445.1 of Segatella copri. GTDB lineage: Bacteria > Bacillota_I > Bacilli_A > Erysipelotrichales > Erysipelotrichaceae > Absicoccus. The sequence continues at coordinate 12,380 of CAVKAP010000009.1, read as the reverse complement.
CTTGTTTCAAGCTTGGGTGATTCAATTTTTTGGTGGAATTCATGAAATTTACTTTCCTTATGTTTTAATGAATCCAGTTTTAATTGTTGGTTTGATTGGTGGAAGTATGACTTCTATTTTTATTGAACAGCTTTTAAATGTGGGTTTATATGTTCCAGTTAGTCCAGGAAGTATCATTTCGCTTTTTGCGATGTCCTCTTCGAATATGTGGACAAAGATTTTATTGAGTGTTTTAAGTGGAGCTCTTGTATCCTTCTTTGTTTCCTATCCGATGATTTCTTTTCAGAAAAAGGAGAGAAAAGAAGAAGTTTCTTTGCCCGACTCCATTGAAACCATTGTCTTTGTGTGTGATTCAGGTTTAGGCTCAAGTGCAATGGGAGCTGGTTTATTAAAAAGAAAGCTGCGTCAAAAATATTTGGATATTTCGGTTGAACATTGTGCTTACGATCAAGTTCAGCAAGCCGATTTGATTATTTGTCACCACCAGCTTGAAAAGAAAATCCATCAAATGTATCCAAAGATCTATTGTATTGGAATTAGTGATTTTTTAAATGCACCAGAATATGATAAATTGATTGAACAATTGGAGAAACAAATATGAATTGTACAATGCGTCAAAAAAGAATTCTTCTTTATTTATTAAATAATGAGGGGTGTTCCCTTATCGATCTTTCAAAGGATATTGATGTATCTAAGCGAACAATTCAAAGAGAATTGGATGTTTTAGAATCCTTATATCCGATTGAAAGAAAACGAGGACATATTTCCATTCATTTAAATGACATTGAAAAGGGACAATTACGTCGTTCTTTAAAACAAGAAAGAGAAATTGATACAAGTGATATTGAACAGCGAAGAAAAAGCTTGTTGCTAGAATTATTACGAGATCATCAAGCACACAAAATGGTCTATTTTGCGGATAAATTTCAAGTGAGTGAAGGAACCGTTGCCAGTGATATGGAAGCTTTAGTTCCATGGCTAGAAAAGAATTACCTACAGCTTGTAAAGAAGCCCGGATATGGTGTTTGTGTAAAGGGAAAGGAAAGTGATTTTCGTGAAGCGATGCGTCGCTTTATCAATGAAAATTATAAAAGTCGGTCATCAAAGGATCTTTTAGTGGATGCTGTATTTGACAATAATCAAGAAGGAATCTTTGATTTATTAAATCGTGAAAATATTTATCGCATCGATTCTTTATTGAAGGATATGCACAATCCTCGTTTAGAGCAATTAGAGGATAATGCGTACATTGGTCTGATCTTTCATATCGCAATCAGTCTTGAGCGCATCAAAAGAAAAGAGTTTATTGATTCCAATTCATCAATTCAGGTCGATGAAAAGGATGATGATTATCAGCTTGCCAAAGAAATTGTTTCAAAGCTTGAAATTCTCTTTCAGGTACAGATTCCTCAAATTGAAATCTTGTATCTTATGATGCATATTCAAGGCTCTAAGCTACAATACAATAAAAATTCGATGCAGGAGGATGAACAAATTCATCAGCTGGTAGAAAAGATGGCCGATGTCTTTGATCCAGCATGTAGTGAAGAATTAAAAAATGATTCGGTCTTTGTGGAAGGACTGATGGTCCATTTAAAGCCAGTTTTAATTCGCTTAAAAAATCATATGAATATCTTTAATCCCTTATGGGATCAAATCAAAAAAGAATATCCAACGATTTATCAGAAGACCGAACGAGCCAGTAAAGTCTTAGAAGAAGAATATCAATGCGAAGTGACACCAGAAGAAATTGGATATTTAGCAATGCATTTTGGTGCAGCTACAGAACGAATGCAACAAGCCAGTCGTTATTGTCGAAAGGTTAATATTGGGGTTGTTTGTGCCAGTGGCTTTGGCTTAGCTCGTCTAATGACCGCAAAATTAGATCGCTATTTTCATTTAAAAGCGAACTTGATTCCTCTTTCAAAACAAGACTTAGAAAGAGAGGATATTGATTTTTATATCAGTAGCATGGATTTAGAAGGCTATCCTTATGATATTTTAACGATTTCTCCTTTGTTACAAGAAGAAGATTTGAAACAGATTCAAGTGAAGATTGAAAGCTATGCCCATATTCGAAAAGAGATTAAAAACAATGATTTTCACCAACAATTAGAAAATATCTCACAAATCACAAAGGATATTCAAGTGATGATTCAAGCCTTTTCTTATTATGAGGTTTCTTCTTATATCGGCTTTGTTGATTTGGTTTATGACCTATTGGAAAAAGAAAAGGTGGCGATGCGCGATTTAGATCCTTTAGCTCAAGTCATCTTTGAAAGAGAACAATTGTATTCACAAATCTTACCGGATTTAAAGATTGCCTTGCTGCATGGAAAAAGTGATCGAATTGAAACACCAATTTTTTGTATGGCTAGGCCTTATCAAAGACAGGTTTTTACCGATCCATATTTTAAAAAGATACGGACGGTTTTATTGATGATTATTCCTATGCAGAAAACGAAAGAATACAGTGAGCTCTTTGGTCAAATTTCAACGTCTTTGGTTGAACAGGAAGAAGCTTTAAATCAAGTGCTCTATGGAAGTAAGGAAGAGGTAGAAAAACACTTTGAAGACATTCTACAAAACTACTATCTCAAGCAATTAAAAAAGACGCTGTAAGCGTCTAGGCAAAGGAATGATATTTTCCTAAGAATTCTTTGGTTCTTTCGTTATCACTGGAGAACATTTTATCTGGGGTTGTCTCTTCTACGATGACCCCTTTATCCATGAAGATCATGCGATCGGATACATCATGCGCAAAGGTCATTTCATGCGTAACAATCACCATTGTCATCTTTTGTGCAGCTAGATCTTGAATGACCTTTAAAATTTCTAAGGTCAATTCAGGATCGAGAGCACTGGTTGGTTCATCAAAGAAAAGAATTTTTGGTTTCATCGCTAAAGCACGTGCAATAGAAACACGTTGTTGCTGACCACCACTCAATTGACTTGGATAGGCATTTTCTTTATCTTCTAGTCCCATTTGTTTTAAAAGGACGCGCGCTTCTTGAATAACTTCCTCTTTGTTTCTTTTTTGAATACGAATCGGTGCATCAATGATGTTTTTTAAAACGGTGAAATGAGGAAAAAGATTGAAGTTTTGGAAGACTAAGCCAAAATAGCTTAGAGCCTTCTTTTGTTGCTCCTTATTTCCATAATCCGCATGATGATTAACACTTTTTACAACCTCATCATTCATATAAATGATATTTCCATCATCCATTGTTTCTAAAAAGGTTGCACAGCGCAACAAGGTACTTTTACCCGATCCACTTGGTCCAATAATCGTTACCACTTCCCCTTCATTGACAGAAAAAGAAATGTCTTTTAAAACTTGGTTCTGTTCAAAGCTTTTTTTAACATGGTTCATTTCTAATATTTTCATATTTCACCTCAGTTGTAATAATTCATTTTCTTTTCAAAGTATTCCATTAAAGCGGCCACTAAGAAGTTAAAGATATAATAGAAAATGGCAGCTGCAACAAAAGGAATCATACTTTTAAAGCTTGCAGCAAGTGCTTTGGCTTGCGTAAACATTTCCATATAAGCAATCGAAAAGGCTAAGGAAGTATCTTTAACCAACGTAATGATTTCATTGGTTAAGGAAGGTAAAATGCGTTTTAATACCTGTGGAAAAATAATGGTGAAAAAGGTTTGGGTTTTTGAATAACCTAAAACCTTGGCAGCCTCATATTGTCCTTTAGGCATAGATTCAATTCCTGAACGATAGATTTCGGCAAAATACGCAGCATAATTTAAAGAGAATGCGATAATGACAGCTACACCTCGATAAGCCGATGAAATGCTCATACCTAAAATATAATAAGGGCCAAAATAAACAACTAAAAGCTGCAACATTAAAGGGGTTCCTCGCATAATGGAGATATATACTTTCACAATAGTGCGAAGAATGGCATTTTTTGACATTCGACCAAAGGCAATCAATAAGCCCAATGGCAATGAAAAAAGCAAGGTTAATACAAAAATTTGGATGGTTGTTCCCATTCCACTCATTAATTGGGAAAAAGAACCCAATAATGAAATTGTTCGAATACCCATAACTAGTCCTCCTCAATAAGAGAAACCAGGGCAGAGCCTGGTTTCGAATTAATCTTCACTCGATAAGATACAAACGTTTTGTCCATCAAACCATTTTTCACTGATTTCTTGGAACGTTCCATCCTTTACCATTTCTTTTAAAGCTTTTTCGACTTTATTACGTAATTTGGTATTTCCCTTTAAGAAGCCAACACCATATTGTTCCGTTGAGACTTTTTCGTCTAAAATCTTTAAATCATCTTTTCCAGCAATTTGATCCTTGGCAACATAGATGTCCATTGCGACTGCATCAGCAGCACCGGATTCTAGATCCATAATACCGGTATTGTAATCCGCTACACTGGTATATTGTCCAAAGGAATCTTTTAAATCACTGTTATCATTGATGGCTGTTTCAGCACTGGATTCTTTTTGGACTTCAACATTCTTTCCAGCTAAATCAGCTAAAGAGTTAATATCTGAATCCGTTTTTACAACGACAACCTGTGAATTGTCCATGTATGGATCAGTCCAAGTATACTTCTTTTCACGACCACTGATGGTAAAGCCATTCCAGATACAATCAATGGTTCCAGATTCAAGCTCCATATCCTTTGAATCCCAATCAATTGGTTGATATTTGACTTCCATATCCATTCGTTTAGCGGCTTCCTTCGCTAAATCTAAGTCAAAGCCCACATAATTTCCATCTTCATCGACATAACCGAAAGGTGGAAAGTTTTGATCAAAACCAACAACTAAGGTGTCATCATCGTTATCACTGGAGCTATCTGAGCTTCCACATCCGACTAAACCGAAGGATAAACCGGCAACCAGGGCACATGCGAGTGCTTTTTTCCATAATTTCATGTTTACATTCTCCCTTATTTATATAATCTTACTTAGGATTTTATCATAGATAGAGGAAGTTTTTGAAAAAATTTTCATTTCTTTGAATGATTTTCATAAAATATTTAGTGATTAATGTATTTTTTGTTAAGAATTAATAGAATTGTCGATTTTTTAAGAGCAAAGTGTTACACTTAAAACAGTTAATGGAGGAATAATAAAAATGGAAAAAAGACCTGTTGTCTTGGTTGTTATGGACGGTATTGGAATTCGTGAAGATCAAACGAACAATGCGGTTGCTTTGGCAAATAAGCCAACCCTAGATAAACTTTGGAAAGAATGCCCACATACGCAATTGCGTGCGCATGGTTTAGCTGTTGGTTTGCCAACAGATAAGGATATGGGAAACTCAGAGGTTGGACATAACGCCTTAGGATGTGGCCAAATCTATTCTCAAGGGGCAAAACTAGTTAATGAAAATATTGAATCTGGAGAAATCTTCAATTCAAAAACATGGAAAGAGCTTGCTGAAAATGCAAAAGATAGCAAGATGCATTTCTTAGGCTTATTAAGTGATGGAAATGTGCATTCAAATATTTCTCATTTAGAAGCTTTGTTGAAACAATCAAAAGCAGAAGGAATTAAAGAAGTACGTGTTCATGCTTTATTAGATGGACGTGATGTTCCTGCAACTTCTGCATTAGAATATGTAGATCAAATCGAAAAATGTATGGCTGAATTAAATGATGAGAACTTCCATGCATGTATCGCAAGTGGTGGTGGTCGTATGCAAATTACGATGGACCGTTATGAAGCAGATTGGTCTATGGTTGAACGTGGATGGAAAATTCATGTCATGGGTGAAGGAAGACAATTTGCTAGTGCTACTGAAGCAATTGAAACCTATCGAAATGAAACCGGTGTTGTCGATCAAGACTTACCAGGCTTTGTGATTGCCAAAGATGGCCAAGCAGTTGGAACCATTGATGATGGGGATAGTGTTGTATTATTCAACTTCCGTGGTGACCGTGCTCAAGAAATTTCATTAGCCTTTGATGGTGATGAAAGTTTTGATAAATTTGATCGTGTGAAGGTTCCAGCTGTTAAATTTGCAGGAATGTTACAATACGATGCAGATTTACAAATTCCAAAGAATTATTTAACAGAACCACCAAAAATTCAATATACTTTAACCGAAGAATTATGTAAGCATGGCATTCGTGAATATGCGATTAGTGAAACCCAAAAATATGGCCATGTGACTTATTTCTGGAACGGAAACCGTTCTGAAAAATTCGATGAAGCCTTAGAAACCTATGTTGAAATTCCAAGTGATGTAGTTCCATTTGAACAAAGACCTTGGATGAAGGCAGCTGAAATTACGGATCAATTATGTGCTGCAATCGAAAGTGGAGACTATGATTTCTTACGTACCAATTATCCAAATGGTGATATGGTTGGACATACAGGAAGCTTAGCTGCTACAATCATCGGTGTTGAATCAGTTGATTTAGAATTAGCACGTGTTATTGAATCTTGTGATAAAGCCAATGCAATTTTAATGATCATGGCAGACCATGGAAATGCAGATGATGAAAGTAAAACATCTCATACATTAGCGCCAGTTCCATTCATTATTTATGGTGCAGATGTCGAATGTAAACAAGATGATCAATTGGGATTATCAAATGTTGCAGCAACTGTTGCTGATTTATTAGGCATTGAGCCAAACGAACATTGGAACGAATCCATTATTAAATAGTTCAGAAAGCAACCTTGTGTTGCTTTTTTTTTGACCGTATAATGAAAGACATGAAAAGAATTATTGCATGTTCGGGTGGTCCAGATAGTATGGCTTTATTAGATCTTTGTCGTCAACAAGGAGATACACTTGCGATTGCTCATGTGAATTATAAAAAAAGAGAAAGTGCCGATCGAGATGAACAAATCGTTCGAGATTATGGAAGAAAATATGATATTCCAGTTTATGTAGATTATCCGCAATGGAATCATAAAGGAAACTTTCAAGCTTGGGCAAGGGATGTACGTTATGCTTTTTTTGAGCAATGTGCAAAGGACTTTGGAGCAAATCAAATTGAAGTCGCACACCAGTTGGATGATGTCTTAGAAACCTATCTTTTTCAAATAAAAAGTCATCGTATACCGGCTTGTTATGGCATTGCGAAAAAAAGCTGGCGTAAGGGTCTTTTGATTCATAGGCCTTTATTAGAAAAGACAAAGGAAGAATTAACGAATTATTGTGTATCCCATCATATTCCGTTTGGAATTGATGAATCAAATTTAGAAGATGATTATACACGCAATCAAATTCGTCATCATGAATTAAATACATATACAAAAGAAGAAAAGTTGGACTTGTTAAAAACGCTTCAAGAAAAAAATAAAGAGCTTCAAAAGAGAAGAGAAGCAGCCTGTTCTTTTTTATCAAAGGAATGGAGCGTTTCGGATCTTCTTAAAGAAAAAGAAGCTTCCTTTCTTTTGGATGAATATTTATATCAAAAGACAAAACGTCACTATGCACTTAAGCATCTAGAGGCTTTGTTGATACAAATTCAAAAGGATTGTTTGATTGACTTAAAGGACTATCAGCTTGAAAGCTTTCATCAAAGGCTTTATTGTCAAAAAAAAGAAAAGGATGAAGTGATTGTTCTTGAATCCATTCAATATAAAGATTATGGCTCTTTTCAATTAAAAGAAAGTGGAAAGACCATTGAAGGCTTTTATGTGAGTGAAGAGGACTTTCCTTTGACGGTTCGTTCGGTACAAGCTGGAGATCGCATTCAATTAAGATGGGGGACAAAAAAGCTATCCCGGTTTTTTGTGGATCGAAAAATCCCTAAAATACTTCGTAAAAATTGGAAAGTGGTCACCAATCGAAAAGGAAAGGTGATTTTTGTACCTGGAATCGGCTGTGATGTCGAACATTTTTGTACCCAACCATCAGCCTTTATGGTACAATGACTTTTGACTTGAGGAGAAAAACTATGATTTCAGAGAATATCGAAAAAGTATTAGTAACTGAAGAACAAATTATAGAACGCTGTAAAGAATTAGCAGAAGAAATTCAAGCAGATTATGACAAAAAGGGAGAAGTTCCTATTGTTGTTGGCTTATTAAAGGGCTCGGTTCCATTTATGGCTCAATTGATTAAACATTTTACATTCTTATGTGATATTGAGTTTATGAAGGTCAGCTCTTATGATGGAACAGAATCCATTGGTGATGTCCGTATTGATTTAGATATGATGACATCCGCAAAGGGGCGTTCGATTCTTTTAGTTGAAGATATTGTTGATACCGGAAGAACATTGGTAGAAGTTAAAAAGATGTTTGAAAACAAGAAGGCAAAGGATGTTAAAATTGTTTCCTTGTTAGATAAACCAGATCGCCGTGTATGTGAAATTGAAGCAGACTATGTTGGTTTCACGGTTCCAAATGAATTTGTGGTTGGTTATGGTTTAGATTACAATCAAAAATATCGAAATTTGCCATATGTTGGTGTATTAAAACCTGAAATTTATGAATAGGGGGTAAAAAAATGAAAAGAAATTGGCTGAACCTTCTGCCAACGATTTTCGTCATTAGTATTATTCTTTCATTGATCGCGTATAGTGCACAAGGCAATACCGTTCAAATGAATTATACGACTTTCGAAAAGGTTGCTAAACATGCAAAATTTGAAGATTCATCACTAGATATTGATGATACTGTGATTACAGTGAGTGGAACCTATACCGATACGAAAAAAGGAAATGGGCCACAAAGCTTTAGTGTTATTGTACCAAATACCGATGAGAACATTGATTGGTTAAAGGATACCTTAACACAGGATGGTGGAAAGATTACAGTAAATGATCCAAATTCAGGTGCTATTTGGATGAGTCTTTTAGGACAATTTTTACCATTCTTAATTGTAGCAATCTTCTTTTATTATATGTTTTCACGCATGGGAGGCGGTGGATCGACCAATAAAGCCTTCGAATTTGCGAAAAACCGTGCACGTATTGAAAAAGACGTTAAGGTGCGTTTTAAAGATATTGCTGGTTGCGAAGAAGAAAAAGAAGAAGTGGCTGAAATTATTGATTATTTACGAGCACCAAAGAAGTTTACCGATATGGGTGCTCATATTCCAAAGGGCGTATTAATGGTTGGCCCTCCTGGAACAGGTAAGACTTTATTGGCCAAAGCAGTAGCTGGAGAAGCCAATGTTCCATTCTTCTCTATTTCGGGTTCTGATTTCGTTGAAATGTTTGTTGGTACAGGTGCAAGTCGTGTTCGTGACATGTTTAAGGATGCACAAAAAGCCGCACCTTGTATTATCTTTATTGATGAAATTGATGCCGTAGGTCGTCAACGTGGTGCCGGAATGGGTGGCGGTAATGATGAACGTGAACAAACCTTAAACCAAATGTTGGTTGAAATGGATGGTATGAATGACAATGGTGGAATTGTTGTGATTGCCGCAACCAACCGTCCAGATGTTCTAGACCCAGCCTTATTACGTAGTGGTCGTTTTGATCGTCGTATAACCGTTACTTTACCAGATATCAAAGGCCGTGAAGAAATCTTAAAGGTTCATGCACGCAATAAAAAGCTTGCCAGTGATGTAAGCTTACATAACTTAGCACAAAGAACACCAGGCTTTTCTGGAGCTGATTTAGCCAATGTGTTAAATGAAGGAGCAATTTTAGCAGTACGTAATAAAGAAACGAAGATTACGATGGAAGATTTAGATGAAGCCATTGACCGTGTTATGATGGGACCTGCTAAAAAATCAAAGAAATACAATGAAATGGATAAACGCTTGGTTTCTTACCATGAAGCAGGTCATGCTGTCATTGGTTTGAAGCTAGAAGATGCAGAAAAGGTACAAAAGGTTACAATTATTCCACGTGGTGAAGCTGGTGGATATAACCTGATGACACCAAAGGAAGAAAAATACTTCCATCGTAAGAGTGAATTACTTGCACAAATTACGGGATTATTAGGTGGACGTACAGCCGAAGACTTAGTCTTTGGAGAAGTTAGTGCCGGTGCCATTAATGATATTGAACAATTAACCAAATTAGCCAAAAACATGGTTCGTGTCTACGGTATGTCTTCTTTAGGTCCGATTCAATATGCGGATCCTCAAGGAAATGTTTTCTTAGGGCGTGATTATACCCAAGGTGGAAGCTATTCCGAAGGGGTTGCTGGTGAAATCGATAAAGAGGTTCGTAAAATCGTCAACGAATGTGAAAAAGAATGTCGTGAGATTTTAACTGAAAATCGTCATTTGTTGGATTTGATTGCTGAAAACTTATATGAACATGAAACGCTAACAAATGAAGAAATTACGAATCTAATGAATTATGGTCAATTAAAGAATCCAAATGAAGAAACAAAGGAAGAAGTGGAAGAAGATATTACACTTCCACCAACACCAGACCAAGAGGAACAAGCTGCCAAAGGATTGGATCAAAAGGATTTGGATGATGCCTTTAATGAATTAACAAAACGAAAAGATTAAGACGCCCAAGCGTCTTTTCTTTTAGGAGGAGAATATGAAAGATCAATTAACAAAAGCATTAGTCTGTGAAGGACGCGTTCGTTTATATTTAGCCCGTACAACGGATTTAGTTCAAGAAGCACGAGATCGTTTTGATTGTTATCCCTGTGCATCGGCTGCCTTAGGGCGCGTTTTATCCGTGGGAACTATGATGGGTATGATGTTAAAAAGTAAACAAGAAATGTTGACGATTACCATCAATGGACATGGACCATTGGGGACGATCATGGTCGATGCTTATGCAGATGGTACGGTTCGTGGCTTTGTTTCCAATCCCCATGTACCAACCCAAGTTCGTGAAGATGGCCATTTGAATGTTGGAGGAGTCGTCGGAAAAGATGGAACCTTAACCGTCACAAAGGATTTAAATATGCAAGAAAATTGGACAGGGACCGTCGAGCTTCAAAGTGGTGAAATCGGAGATGACTTTGCGTATTACTTTACCTTAAGTGAACAAACTCCAACGGCGGTATCGGTTGGTGTTTTAGTAGGTGGGGATGGAAATATTATTTCCAGTGGTGCTTTAATTCTTCAAATGCTTCCAGATGCGACCGACACAGATATTTCAATTTGTGAGCACGTTTTAGAAGGTTTAAAACCGATGTCAACTTTAATTCAAGAATATGATGATACGAATTTAGAAGAGCTAGCTAAGGACATGTTTGAAGGCTGTCATATTCTAACCACTCAAGAAATTTCTTTTTCTTGTCCTTGTTCTAAGGAAAGAATGGAAAGAGCTTTAACAACTTTACCAGAAGAAGAAATCAAGGGAATGATTGAACAGGATCATGGTGCAGAGGTCACTTGTAATTTCTGTAATGAGCATTATACCTTTACCGAAGATGAATTAACATCAATTTTGGAGCATAAGCATGACATTTAAAATTGACTCGGTCACTTTACCGAATCGTTTAGTGATTGCACCGATGGCAGGTATTTCAAATATTGCCTTTCGTCAAATCTCAAAGGAGTTAGGTGCTGGCTTAGTTTGTAATGAAATGGTCAGCGATAAAGCTTTATTCTACGGCTCTAAAAAAACCGAAGCCATGTGTATTTCAAGAGAGGAAGAGCATCCTTTAAGCTTTCAATTGTTTGGACATGATGTAGAAAGTGTAGTTTATGCCGGAAAATACTTAGATCAAAAAACCGATTGCGAGATCATTGACTTTAATATGGGCTGTCCGGTTCAAAAGGTCATTAAGGCAAAAGCTGGTTCCTTTTTAATGAAGGATGTGGACTATGCTAAAGATTTAATGGCACATTTAGTGCAAGCCGTATCCAAGCCAGTTACGGTTAAAATGCGTATTGGCTTTGATCAAGATCATATAAACTGTGTTGAGCTTGCGCGTGCCTTAGAGGATGTAGGCGTTCAAGCCATTACGGTTCATGGACGTACACGTTCACAAATGTATGAAGGGAAAGCGGATTGGTCTTATATCAAAGCGGTAAAAGAAGCCGTTTCCATTCCGGTGATTGGAAATGGAGATGTTCGTTCGCTTCAAGATTATCAAGCAATGTTTGAACAAACTGGCTGTGATGCAGTGATGATTGGACGAGGAATCATTGGAAATCCTTTTTTGATTCAAGATTGTATCAATGGAAAAGAAGGGCAGTATTCTATCGAGCAAAGAATGCAAATCTGTTGGAAGCACGCACGCTTACTTACAGAATATAAAGGAGAAACAGTTGCGATGCGTGAAATGAGAGGACTCGCAAGCTGGTATTTTAAAGGCTTGCCCAATTCCCATGTCTTTAAAAAGGCCTGTAGCTCCATTCAAAGCTTAGATGATTTAGAAAAAATATTAATCCAATTTCAAGAAGCTTCTATGTAAGCTTCTTTTTAAGTAGAAAAAACCCCCCTAAGGGGATTCTATTGCTGTTGATTGCTGTAAGGGTATCCGTAACCATAGCCATAATGCTT
>CAVKAP010000008.1:0-14395 GCA_963654445.1 Segatella copri | reverse complement strand
TTGCATGACGCATTTTTCGTTTCCGTTGTAATTCTTCCATGGTTTGTTTGGAATTGATAATGACTGGAATAACAATCGGTGAACGATGGGTCTTTTTAAATAAGAAAGGCTCTAGAGTTGATCGTACACAGTTTTTCAATTCAGAGAATGTCGTTTTCTCTTTCATGGCTTCTTGGAGTGATTTTCCAACAATAAAGCTTGCCTCACGCATTAAGCCTTGGGAATCTTTAATAAAGACAAAGCCTCTTGAAACAATCACTGGTTGTGATAATAAGGTATTTGTCTTGGAATCAATCGCAATGATGACTGCAACCAAGCCATTTTCGGCTAAGATTCTTCGATCCTTTAAAACCGCTGTAGATAGACCCGAAACATCATTTCCATCCACATAAATATCATCCCCCTGGAAACGCCAATTGCTTGGTAAGACCTTATGATCTCTTAAAATTAAAATATCTCCATTGGCACAAATAAAGGTATTTTCTGGTGGAATCCCTGTATCGATAGCAGTTTGTTGGTGATGGACCAACATCTTATATTCACCATGTACCGGCATGAAATATTTTGGCTTGATCAATTGAATCATCAATTTTTGTTCCTTTTGGCTGGCATGTCCCGTCGTATGAAGGTTATTTAAAATGGATTTATTTAATACAATGGCACCAGCCCGGAATAAATTATCTACGACACGATTGACACTTTCTTCGTTTCCAGGGATTGGACTACTTGAGAAAATAATGGTATCCCCTGGTTTTAAATGAATGTGACGATGGGTTCCCTTTGAAATACGGGATAAGGCAGCAAGTGGCTCACCTTGGGAACCGGTACAGATAATACAGACCTTTTCATCTGGTGTTGTCGCAAGCTCTTCCGGCTTTAAAAGCTGAGAATTTTTAATTTTAATGGTACCCATCTTACGACCGATATCAACTACATTTTCCATACTGCGACCGAAGACAATGACCTTACGATGACATCGTACGGCTGCTTCCATAATTTGGGCAACACGATAGACATTGGATGCAAAGGTGGCAACAATTAAACGATTATTGGGATGGTTTTGCATGATTTCTAAAACCTCTTTACCAACAACTCGTTCACTAATGGACATTTCTTCGACACCAGAATTGGTGGAATCACTCATTAAAAGATCAGGTTCACTAGCTCCAATAAAGGCCATCTTTTGATAATCGGCATTGGTTCCAACCGGTGTGAAATCAAATTTAAAGTCACCGGTTTCTACAATTCGTCCATTTGGTGTATTAATTAAAATCCCCAAGGAATCTGGAATGGAGTGAATCGTATTAAAGAAACCAACCTGGAAATATTTGGTTTGAATATTTGATTCATCATTGATTTCAATGATTTTTGTTCGTTCTAGACCTCGATGCTCACTTAATTTTTTTTGAATCAATGCTTTCGCAAAGCGTGGTGCATAGATGGCATCAATATTCACTTGTTTTAAAAGGAAGGGAATCCCTCCAATGTGATCCTCATGACCATGGGTGATTACCAAGGTCTTATGTTTTTTATTCATGCGGATTAAATGATGATAGTCTGGAATGACATAATCGACTCCTAATAAATCATCATCAGGAAATAAAACACCACAATCAACAATTAAAATTTCATTGTCGTGCTCAAAACAATACATGTTTTTTCCTACTTCACCTAAACCACCTAAGGCATAGATCAACGTATCATTCTTTTCAACATGATACGTCTTCCGATTTCTCGTATCTTCAAAATTATATTCCGTTAATTTTGGCATAAAAGCCCCTTTCTGTTTTTTTGACTTATTATGATATTTGTCTGAAATCTATAAAGCTCTCTTTTTATAATATAACATATCTTTGTTCGAAGGAAAAAAAAGAAGCTAAATCACAATAGCTTCTTCATCTGATTTCCAAGGATCTCTCTTGTCGATACGATCATAGAATAAAGTGCCAGATAAATGGTCGATTTCATGTTGTAAACAAATCGCAAAATAACCACTCGCACTGATGATTAATTTTCGATCGCTAATTAAGTCATAGGCACGAACCTTAATTCGTGCATGACGCCACACATGACCTGGATGTTCATCCTTGACAGATAAACAGCCTTCGCCACCATCTAAATAGGCATTTTGTACAGACTCTGATATGATTTTTGGGTTTGCCAGAGCAACCTGTCGCAAGCCATCCTCTTCAGGAATGACGACCGCAATGAGCTTTTTTGGAATGCCTAATTGAATCGCTGCAATTCCAACGGCTGGTTGAAGCCCTTCTGCTTCGGCAATTTCTTCATCCTGTGAGTCTTTGACATAATCTAACATTGCTTGAAGCAATTCTTTATCTTCTGCATTTAAAGGAAGAGGGACATCTTCACTTTTTTGACGAATTCTTGGATCACTATCAAGAATAATATCTTCTACTTTTATTTTCATAAGTTATCACCGTATTTATTCTATAAAAAAAATGAAAAAAAATAAACTGGCATCCTTCTAAAAGAGAGTTTATTTAAAAAATATGTTAGAATGGAGCATGATTGCAAGGAGGTTTTATGCAAAATACGACTTTCTTAAAACGGATACGACAAATCATTGATGGAGATGGGATGATTACGCTTTCAATTATTGGCTTGATGGCCTTTGGAACCTTGATGGTCTTATCGACCGAAGTTGGTGAAACCTCAACAACGGCAATGGTTATGGTCAATAATGTCATCAAACAAATCATTTATTGGATCATTGGCTTTGGCTTGATTTTCATTGGGGCAAGAGCCTTTACCTTTCGAGTGTTTTCCAAATTTTATTGGTTGATTGGCATCGGATTATCCTTTGCGATGCTTTTACCCTTTGCCTTTGAAGCCAGTGGAGGGTCTCATGCATGGATTCGTTTACCAGGGGGCTTTACCATTCAACCGGCTGAGTTTTTAAAAATATTTATCATTTTAAGTGTGGCGTACTCCATTTATCAAACAAAAAAGAAAAAGAAATTAGAAAGAAATCCTTCAAAAATGTTTGCGTCAAGTCGTAAATTCTTTATGATTTTTGTCGTTGAATTGCTTTTTCAAAAGGATTTAGGAACTATGTCGATTTTGATTTCCATCTATTTGGTTTGTTTATTAATTCCAGATTATCCGTCCATGAAAAGAGTACAAAGAAAGATTGTTGTGTATGGTTTTCTTTTATTGATTGCTGCTTTGGTTCTTTTCGGATTTACCGATATTGGAACCCAGGCCTTAGCCCAAATTCCTTTTTTAAGCCATGTCGCAACACGAATTCAAAATATGAAAAATCCTTTCTTGGATATCTATAATGAAGGCTATCAGTCGGCAAACTCCTTATATGGAATAGGCTCCTCGAATTTTTTTGGAAGAGGAATTGGTAATTCCATGCGTAAGTTTGGTTACTTGACACAGGCTGAAAACGATTATATTCTTGCGGTTATTATTGAAGAGTGTGGTGTTTTTGGCTTAGGAATAATTGTTAGTCTTTATGCAGTAATTATTAGTCGCTTGTTTCATTATGCGTTTAAAACCAATGAATTGGCATATAAAGTGATTTTAGTTGGGATTGCGACCTATATTTCGATGCACTTTATTTTAAATGTTGGAGGGGTTGCCTGTTTGATTCCTTTTACGGGGGTTCCTTTATTATTTATTTCCAATGGTGGATCGAGCTTATTTGCGATTTGTTTATCCATTGGAATTGCACAAAGCTGTATACGTCGTATTCGAAAGAAGGAGATGATTTGATATGCGAATTGTAGCGGGAGAATTTGGTTCACGTCCAATTAAAAGCGTAAAAGGGGATGCGACCCGACCTACATCCGATAAAATCAAAGGCGCTATTTTTTCAAGTCTAGGTAATTCCTTTGATGGCGGTCGTTTTTTAGATTGCTACAGCGGAACAGGAAATATGGGCTTAGAAGCGCTTAGTCGAGGCATGGATGAAGCAGTACTAGTCGATAAAAGTCGAGCAGCGATTGCAGTGATTAAAGAAAATGTGAAAACATTAGGCGTGCAAAAGCGTTGTAAAATCGTTCAAAAGGATATTTTTTCGCTTTTACCAAGCTTGAAAGAACCCTTCGATTTGATTTATGTTGATCCGCCCTATAAAAAACAAGAAAATGAAAAGCTATTAAGTCAATTAGATCGTCTTGATCTTGTTAGTGATCAAGGAATGGTTGTGATTGAAAGCTTAAGTGAAGAAGCATGGCCAGAGCAAATTGGTCATTTATTAAAGGTAAAAGAAAAAACATATCGGAATACGAAGATTACATACTATAGAAAGGAGTCTGTATGAAAAAAGCAATTTTTTGTGGAACGTTTGATCCTGTGACCCTTGGACATATTGATGTCATAAAAAGAGCAAGTCAATGCTTTGATTCGCTGGTTGTTTTTGTGGCACCGAATTCAGAAAAAAAGAACTTTTTTTCTGCTGAAACACGTGCACATTGGATCAAAGAAAGCTGTAAGGATTTAAAAAATGTCGATTGTCAAATTCAAGAAGGGCTAACGGTTGATGCAGCTCACAAGGTCGGTGCGCAATTTTTGGTTCGTGGCATACGAAATGGGATTGACTTTCAATATGAACAAAATATGGATTATATGAATCGAGCAATTGATTCTGAATTAGATACAGTATGCTTTTTTACTAAAGCTGAATACATGTATGTATCAAGCTCCAATGTAAAAGAAATGATGAAATATCATCTTGATTTTTCATCAATGGTCCCATCCTGTGTATGGGAAGAATGGAAGGAAAGTGAATAGAATGGCAACATTAATCGATTGGATGAAGAAACAAGGATATTCTTATACGGATGAAGCATTATATGAGGAAGCATGTACGCATTCATCCTACGCAAATGAGCACCATCAAGACCATTTAGAGAACAATGAACGCTTAGAATTTATGGGGGATGCGGTCTTACAGGTATGGAGTGCAGACCAATTAATGCATATGGAACCTAAATTACGAGAAGGACAAATGACAACACTTCGTGCTCAAACCGTATGTGAAGCGACCTTAGCGAAATTAAATGAACAATTGGGCTGGTATAATTATTTAAAACTTGGTGTAGGTGAATTAAAAACCGGTGGGCGTCATCGTCGAAGCATTATGGCGGATCAATTTGAAGCTTGTATTGGTGCCATTTATTTAGATCAAGGTTATGCTCTTTGTGATGAAATTCTAACAAAGGTCATGAAGCCTGTTTTTACTGCTACCAAAAGTGAAGATGTAACAGATTATAAAACTCATCTACAAGAGGTCATTCAAGCGGATAGTCGTAAAACCATTCAATATAAGATGTTAAATGAAGTAGGCCCTAGTAATGCGCCAACCTTTACGATGGGTGTCTATTTAGATGATATCTTATTGGGAACGGGTGTAAGTAGCACAAAGAAGAAAGCCGAGCAAAAAGCAGCGAAGGATGCTTTTGAAAAAATGGCGAAATAGAAGGGACAAGAAATGGAAAAAGTCGTTGAAGTTTTAGAAACCTGTCTTTCACTTCCTTGTTTAGAGGCCTTAAAAACGGCTGTTTTTTTAGAAACACCGACCTATCATACCCGTAGTCAGCGCTTAGAGCTTTCCATTCAAACCGATCAGGTTCTAGCTTTTGAAATGTACCAGAGAATCTGTCATGAATTGAAGGTAAATCTACATGCGGATATTGAATTAAAGATTACAGCTAAGGATGGACAAGTCTCCATGGCAGATTTGGATGCTTATGTTAATGAATTGGTCCAAATGAATCGTTCCTTACAAAGCTATCGCTACAGTCATCCTTTTTTATCCAATCAATCGGCTTGTTTTTCAACAACTGATTCAGCTAAGCTTGCAAGTATGGAATCCTCTCTTTCTTTATTGGAAGAAAAGCTATCCTTTTATGGGATTTCAATGAGCTTTATCTGTCGCTTGGATGCCGATGATGAAGAAATCGAAACCAAGGAAATCAATCAAGCAATAAAAGTAAAAGAAAAGCCGGTTCAAGAAAAGAAGACGAATACCTATTCATATTCTAAACAAGCAGCTACACCTTATCGAATTGGGGAGCTACAGGTTGGAATGAATCATGTAATGATTGAAGGACATGTTTTTGCGATGGAAAATCGTGTCTTAAAGTCAAAAAAGACCCTCCAACAAATCTATATTAGTGATTATGAAGATGCCATTGTTGCCAAACGTTTTGAAGGGAAGCGTTGTACCATTGATGAAATCAATGCGCTAAAAAAAGGACAAACTGTTCAATTGACCGGTGAAGTTGTTTATGATGCCTATTCAAAATGTGATTCCTTTATGATTTCTAAGCTGGAAGTTATCAATGAAAAGAAAAGAGAAGATCGTGCCAGTGAAAAACGAATTGAGTGGCATGTTCATTCCAATTTTTCAGAAATGGATGGAGTTGCCGATATTGAAGACTATATCCAACAGGCCTTTGATTGGAATATGGAAGCCATTGGGGTATGTGATCATGATGTTGTTCAAGCCTTTCCATTTGCTCAACATAAAATTGAAGGATTATTAAAAAGTCATCCGGATCGAAAATTTCAAATGCTCTATGGCTGTGAAATGAATATGGTGGATGAAAAGTTCTATACAGTTTGGAATAATGATCATCGTTCTTTAGAAAATGCGACTATTGTCTCCTTTGACTTGGAAACGACCGGTCTTTCGCAACGTTTAGATAAAATCATTGAATTTGGTGCTGTAAAAATGGTGAATCGAGAGGTGATTGACCGTAAACAATTATTTATTAATCCGGAAATGCCCATTCCAGCTGAAATTTCCAATTTAACTCATATTACCCAAAAGGATGTAGAAAATGCCAAACCAATTCGAGATGTTTTAGATGAATTGCTAGAATGGATCGGAGATGCGATTTTGGTTGCTCACAATGGAACCTTTGACCTAGGCTTTATGAATGCTGCTTGTCGAGCTTGTGGAAAGGAAGAAATTGCCAATCCGATGATTGATACCTTACCTTTATCGCAGCTTTTAATGGATATGAAGGGCTATCGATTGGGAGCAGTATGTCGTCACTATAACGTCATGTATGATGGGGAAGGAGCCCATCGTGCTGATTACGATGCCGAAGTATTAAGTCGATGCTTTTGTCATATGATGAATGAGCTTGGACAGGATGCAAGCTTAGATACCATTGCGAATTTACCAAGCAAGGATCAAATGTATAAAAAACATCCGAAGCATATTACGGTTTTTGCCAAGAATAAAGCAGGCTTAAAGGAATTATTTGAATTGGTAACAATGTCACATACAAAATATTTGGCTTATAATAAAAATTCAAATTCAAACAGTGTTTTAGCCCATCCACGTATTCCTAAAAGCGTGCTAAAAAAATATCATGCCCATGGCAATCTTTTATTTGGAACCAGCTGTCAAAATGGAGAAGCCTTTGATTTAGCGCATACACGAAGTAAAAAGGATTTAGCTGAGGCGTTAAGCTTTTATGATTATGTAGAAATTCAACCGCTTTCTAACTATAAGAATTTATTGGATCGAAATGCGCTCCATTCCCTAGAAGATTTAAAGAAGATTTTATCTTTTATTATAGAAGAGGCAGATGCTCAAAAGAAAACAATCATCGCAAGCAGTGATGCGC
The DNA here is from genome assembly GCA_963654445.1 of Segatella copri. Taxonomy (GTDB): domain Bacteria; phylum Bacillota_I; class Bacilli_A; order Erysipelotrichales; family Erysipelotrichaceae; genus Absicoccus. The sequence continues at coordinate 6,782 of CAVKAP010000008.1, read as the reverse complement.
ATTATGTTGATCCACATGATAAGAGAATACGGGATGTCTATATTAATGCGAAGGCAATTGGTGGGGTACGTCATCCTCTCTATATTTATAATGCCCAAAAAAGAAAGGCGACCTCGGCACCGAATCAACATTTACGTACGACCGATGAAATGTTGAAGGAATTTGATTGGTTAGGTGATCGAGCATATGAATTTGTCGTTGAGAATCCAAAAAAATTAAAGGAAGAATGCAATGAATTGTTCCCAATTCATGATAAATTGTATCCGCCTGAAATCGAGGGATCCGATCAAAAGCTACGGGATATTTGTTACGAAACCGCACATAAGATATATGGTGAACAATTACCGGAAATTGTTGAAAAGCGCTTGAAGCGGGAATTAGATAGTATTATTGGCCATGGCTTTTATGTGGTTTATTATATTTCCCATCTATTGGTGAAGAAAAGTAATGATGATGGATATATTGTTGGAAGTCGAGGCAGTGTTGGTTCTTCTTTTGCGGCAACCATGTCAGGGATTACTGAAGTCAATCCTTTAATTCCACACTATTATTGTCCGCATTGTCATCACTATGAATTTTTAGAAGAAGGAACCGTTAGCTCTGGCTTTGACTTAGAAGATAAAGAATGCCCTGTATGTCATGAAAAGATGAAGGGGGATGGGCAGGATATTCCATTTGAAACCTTCTTGGGTTTTGAAGGGGATAAGGTTCCTGATATCGATTTGAATTTTTCAGGGGATTATCAACCAACAGCTCATAATTATTGTAAAGAGGTTTTTGGTGCTGACCATGCCTTTCGAGCAGGAACGGTAGGAACGGTCGCTGAAAAAACGGCCTATGGTTATATCAAAGGCTTTGAAGAAGAAATGGAATGTGCACCCTTTAATGAAGCAAAACGAAATGATTTAGCAAAAAGCTGTGAAGGGGTCAAACGAACGACTGGACAGCATCCGGCCGGTATACTTGTCGTACCAGAAGGTATGGATATTCATGACTTTACGCCAGTTCAATATCCGGCTAATGATCCGCATGCTACTTGGATGACAACGCACTTTGATTTCCATCAAATTCATGACAATATTTTGAAATTTGATATCTTAGGGCATGTTGATCCGACGGCCATGAAGATGCTAGAAAATATTACGGGCTTAGATGTTACGACCCTGCCTATGAATGATAAGGATACGATGGCTATCTTTAGCTCGACCGAAACGCTCCATGTCGATTCAACGCGCTATGATGAACCAACCGGAGCAGCTGGTATTCCTGAATTTGGAACGCCTTTTGTTCGCGGAATCTTAGAAAAAACAAGACCAACCACCTTTTCTGAATTGGTTACGATTTCTGGTTTAAGTCATGGAACGGATGTATGGTTGGGTAATGCCGAAGCGTTGATTGATGCCGGAACCTGTCGCTTAAGTGAGGTTATTGGTTGTCGTGATGATATCATGGTGGAATTAATGGGCTATGGTATGAAACCGAAGCTTGCGTTTCAAATCATGGAATTTGTTCGTAAAGGAAAAGGCTTAAAAGACGAATGGATCGTTGAAATGAAAAAGTGCAATGTACCGGATTGGTTCATTGATTCCTGTTTAAAGATTAAATATATGTTCCCGAAGGCCCATGCGGTCGCTTATGTAATGATGGCGGTACGTATTGCTTGGTTTAAGGTTCATATTCCTTTGGCCTATTATTGTATGTTCTTTAGTATTCGTTGCGATGCCTATGATATTCAGACGATGATTGCAGGAGAACAAGCCATTCGTCAAAAGATGACAGAAATTAAACGAAAAGAAAAGGAAGCGTCAAGTGAAGTCAGCAAGAAGGACAAGGATACCTATTCTACCTTAGAGTTAGCCCTTGAAATGTATTGTCGAGGCTATCATTTCTCTAATATGAGCATCAATCGAAGTGATGCATGTAATTTTATTTATGATCCTGAAGATGACAAGAGCATCATTCCACCTTTTACAGCCTTAGATGGTTTAGGAGCCAACGTAGGTAAATCAATCGTCAAGGCAAGAGAAGAACGTCCATTCTTATCCAAAGAGGATTTGTTGAAAAGAACCCAGCTTTCAAAATCCCTTTTAGATGTCATGAATCAAATGGGAGCCCTTGAAGGCTTAGATGATGAAAATCAAATGACCTTGTTTTAAAATTGAAAAGGGTACCATTGAAAAAGTTGAAGCATAATATAAAATTTTTTGTATAATAGGTCTAAAGTGGAGGATGATGATATGAGAGACACAGAAATGTTTTCTATTATTGAAAAAGAAGAGTCACGTCAATTGGACAATGTTGAATTAATTGCGAGTGAAAACTTTGTTTCGAAAGAGGTTCGTGAAGCACAAGGTAGCGTATTAACCAATAAATATGCGGAAGGAACACCAGGACATCGTTATTATGGAGGCTGTCAATTTGTTGATGAAGCCGAAGAATTAACGAAAAAAAGAGCTTGTGCTTTATTTGGTGCGGAATTTGTGAATGTGCAACCGCATTCCGGTGCACAAGCAAATATGGCTGTTTATAATGCCGTTTTACAACCTGGTGATACCGTATTAGGAATGAATTTAACTTCTGGAGGACACTTAACGCATGGTTCACCCGTGAATTTTTCAGGAAAGCTTTATAAATTCTATTCTTATGATGTAAATAAGGAAACAGAGTTAATTGATTATGATGAATTAGAACGTATTGCGCTTGAAGTAAAACCAAAATTAATTGTTGGTGGAGCAAGTGCATATCCTCGTATTATTGATTTTAAACGTTATCGTGAAATTGCAGATAAATGTGGAGCTTATTTAATGATTGATATGGCTCATATTGCTGGTTTAGTTGCGACTGGATTGCATCCATCTCCAATTCCATATGCTGATTTTGTGACAACGACAACGCATAAAACCTTACGTGGGCCTCGTGGAGGTATGATTTTCTGTAAAGAAGAATTTAAAAAGAAAATCAATTCTGCTGTCTTCCCTGGTATGCAAGGTGGACCATTAGAGCATGTTATTGCAGCAAAAGGGGTTTGTTTATATGAAGCAAGCCAACCAGCCTTTAAAGAATATATGGAACAAACATTAAAGAATGTGCAAGTGATGGTTAAAGGCTTTAAAGAAAATGGATATCGCTTGGTATCGGGTGGATCGGATAATCATTTACTTTTAGTTGATTTAAAGGGTTCAAAGGGCATGACCGGAAAACGTGGGGAAGAGCTTTTGGATTTAGCTGGAATCACAGTAAATAAAAATACGATTCCTTATGAAACAGAAAAACCATTTGTGACATCAGGATTACGTATTGGGGCTGCTGCTATGACCAGTCGTGGCTTTAAAGAAGCTGAATTTGAAAAAGTAACACAATGGATCATAGATGTTTTAAATCATGATGATGAAGAATACGCAAAAGCTATTCGTAAGGAAGTTGTTGCGCTTACACATCAATTTCCAGCTGAGGCGCAAATTTGATTCGTCTTATTGCGATTGGAAAGAGCAAGGATAGAGCTTTACAAAGCTTAGAGAAAGAATATACAAAACGAATTTCCGCTTTTTCAAAAATTGAAGTAATTGAAGTGAAAGATGAAGCCAACCAACATCTTAATCGAGATCAAGAGGTTGCACTGATCAAAGAAAAAGAGGGACAACGCGTTTTCGATAAAATAAAAAGCGAAGATTTTGTGATTCTTTTAGATTTACATGGAAAGATGATGGATAGTGAAGAATTTGCGAAAGAATTGAATGCTTGGCAAATTTCTTCCCAGCATCTTGTCTTTGTGATTGCAGGCTCACTAGGACCAAGTCCGGCTTTAGTAAAGCGTGCCAATATTCGTTGGAAATTATCGGATTTAACCTTTACGCATCTGATGACTAGAGTGCTTGTACTTGAACAGATTTATCGAGGTTATATGATTTTAAATCATAGAAATTATCATAAATAAAACAATTGAATGGAGAAAGGCATTTTTATTTAAGGGGATAATGAAATTTTATAGGGGATTGATTTTTATCAATATTTTTATTGCGGGTATTATTTTATTTGAAATTATTGCGTATGCATGGATTGGACACCATCAACCTTGTATCCACTATTTGGTCGATGGACTCCTTGTTGTGATCAGTTCACTTGATATTTTTTGGTGTATCCGTCTAGAAAGACAATGAATAGCGAAAGCTATTCTTTTTTTTTGATGATTTTGTGAAAGTTCTAACTAGGAAATTAAAAAGGGTAGTGATATAATTTGATTGCGTTTATATATTTATATACAGTAGGAGGAAATTAAATGACAAAAAGAACTGTAAAAGATCTAGACGTAGCTGGTAAAAAAGTATTAGTACGTTGCGATTTCAACGTACCACGTCAAGATGGAGTTATCACAGATGATAATCGAATTGTAATGGCTTTACCTACCATTAAATATTTAGTAGAAAATAAAGCAAAAATCGTTTTATTTTCTCATTTAGGAAAAGTTAAAACAGAAGAAGACAAAGCAAAAAACAACTTAGAATGTGTTGCAGTACGTCTTCAAGAATTATTGCCTGACACAAAAGTTACTTTCTGTCCAGCAACTCGTGGACAAGAATTAGAAGATGCAGTTGCTGCATTAAATGATGGTGAAATTGTATTGGTACAAAATACACGTTACGAAAAAGGTGAAAGCAAAAATGATCCTGAATTAGGTGCTTATTGGGCTAGCTTAGGTGATGTATTTGTAGAAGATGCATTTGGTTCAGTTCACCGTGCTCATGCTTCTACTGTAGGTATTCCTACAAATATCAAAGAAAACGGTTTAGGTTTCTTAGTTGAAAAAGAAGTAACAATGTTAGGAAAAGCAGTTGATGAACCTGCTCATCCATTTGTTGCGATCATTGGTGGATCTAAAGTTTCTAGTAAAATTGATGTTATTGACAACTTATTGAAAAAAGCAGACAAGGTTATCATCGGCGGAGGTATGGCTTATACTTTCATGAAAGCAAACGGTGGTTCAATTGGTACTTCATTAGTTGAAGATGACAAATTAGATTTAGCAAAAGAATACTTAGAAAAAGCTGGCGACAAGTTAGTTTTACCTTGTGATAATGTGGCTGCTGATGCATTTAGCGAAGAAGCAAATACACAAGTATGCAAATCTGGACAAATTCCTGATGGATGGATGGGATTAGATATTGGTCCTGAATCAATCGAATTGTTCAAGAAAACATTAGAAGGTGCAAAAACTGTTGTATGGAATGGACCTATGGGTGTATTCGAAATGAAAAAATTTGCGGTAGGTACAGAAGCTGTATGTAAAGCAATCTCTGAATTACCAGATGCAATTACTGTAATTGGTGGTGGAGATAGTGCTGCTGCTGCAAAACAATTAGGTTATGCTGAAAAATTCTCACATGTTTCAACAGGTGGTGGAGCATCGTTAGAATATATGGAAGGTAAAACATTACCAGGCATCGCTATTATCAGCGACAAAGATTAATTAAAGGAGAGATAAAATTATGGCAAGAAAACCAATTATTGTTGGAAACTGGAAAATGAATAAAAACAATGCAGAAACAAAAGCATTCTTTGAAAAAGTAGATGCAGTTGCTGCAAGTGAAAATGCGACTTATGGAATCGGAGCTCCATTTACAGATTTACGTACAGCTTTAGATCATGCAAGTAACTTAATTGTTGCTGCAGAAAACTGTCATTTTGAAGATGCAGGAGCTTTCACTGGTGAAGTCAGCGTTCCTATGTTAGAAGAATTAGGATTAAAATGGTGTATTATTGGTCACTCTGAACGTCGTCAAATGTTCGGTGATACAGATGAAACTGTAAACAAAAAAGCAAAACGTTTAATTGCTGCTGGAATTACACCTATCTTATGTATTGGTGAAACGGAAGAAGAATACGATGCAGGAAAATCAGCTGAAGTAATTAAAAATGAATTAACCGGTTCTCTTGCTGGATTAGAAGCAGAAGCTGTTGGAAACATGGTTATTGCTTATGAACCAATTTGGGCTATCGGAACAGGAAAATCTGCTTCGGTTGAAATTGCTGAAGATTGCTGTAAAACAGTTCGTGAAACAGTTCGTGAATTATTCGGTGATGATGCGGCTGAAAAAGTACGTATTCAATATGGTGGAAGTGTTAAACCAGGAAACATCGTTGAATACATGGCTCAACCAGATATCGATGGTGCATTAATTGGTGGTGCTTCTTTGAAAGAAGATAGCTTTATCGAAATCATTGAAAAAACAAAATAATAAACGTTTTAAAGCGATTAGAGAAGCTCGGGCAAATTTTATTTGCCCGGCTTTTTTTTCAGGTATTTCAATAAGTAATATGCATAAGGAAACAATCAATGACATAAAGGCTTCTAGGAAAATTGTGAATTTACTTTTCAATTCACGATGTTGGTTTTTTGTATAAAGTCGAGAAATAAATCTGCAAATAGAGTATAATAATATCTATTAGAGGTTTAGAAGATTATTTATGAAAGAGAATTTTTTATATTATTCTCTTTATTTATTTTGGAAAGGTTTTTATGGATCAAAAAGAGAAGTTTAAGTTATATAAAGAATCAAGCTATAGAGCACGGGTCGCTTTGATTTTATTATCAGATATTATAGCGATTGTTTTTTCTTATGCACTTGCTTTATGGATTCGTTATGATTTTATGGTAACGAAAATACCAAGTGAGTATATAGGACATTTATTTTGTTTTTTACCAAGTGTTACCTTGGTTTCAATATTTATTTATTATCTATTTCGTTTATATCATAGTATTTGGACCTATGCCAGTGTCAATGAAT
>CAVKAP010000007.1:0-13756 GCA_963654445.1 Segatella copri | reverse complement strand
AATATTGATAATTTTAAAAAGAAATCATTGCACGCTACACTGACAAAAAGCCGAACAGCCCTTAAACAAAGGCTATTCGGCTTTTTTACTGTAAAACTTGAGTTATACACCAAATGAATGCAAAGTACAAGTTTTCTCTTTTTATGCTAAAGTAAATAAGAAAGTGAGAATGATTTATGCCATCTATCGTATGTTTAAAAAATAAAAATGGAATTGCCTGTGCATCTGATTTACCCATCCTTTTAAAAAAGGATAAATATTTCTTTGTTTCCCTTAAGCCTTGTTCTTATACAACGCTAGAAGACTTATCTTCTTTTGTACAAGAGAATTCCGATTCATCGATTCTTGTCTTCTTTGATTCAGAAAGACAAGTTCTTCAAAGTAGCTGTTCTTCCATTCAAATCAATGAAAAAGTTAGACAAGCTATTGAAGTAGAAAATAAAGATAGCTTAGATACCTTACGTAAAAAGGCTATTTCTTTAATTCCTTCTTCTAAGGTCAATTGGGCCCTTTTTGATCAATTTGGAAAAACAGGTTCAAATCTATAGTTAGAAAAAGCGTCTGATCTAAGACGCTCTTCTTCTATCGTTTCATTTCAATCGCATTGTATTCTTTTACAATGACTTTAAACATACGATCTTCTGGTTTTAAACCAACATATTTTTCAATCGTTGCTTCTAATCCATTGTCTTTAATTGATTCTTGTAATTCAATGGCTTGTGCATCATTTTCATTATAGAAATGAAGTGCATATGCAACACCCTTTAATAAAGCTGAATTATCTAAGCCATATTTTTCACACATGTTTGCAGGTCCCATGATACGATCATTGTAAGAAATCTTACGGATTGGTTCACGTCCAACACGTGCTCCTTCATCATGTGTATTTGGATTTCCAAAACGTTTGATAAACATGTTTTCACAATAATCCACTAAGGATTCATGACTAAAGCCATATTCTTTTTCTAAAGCTGATGCACTTTCCATAACGGCTGCACGAACCTCTTGAACTAATTCTGGATCATTTAAAACATCTTGAACAATGTCTTTTCCATTCGCATAACCAATGTATGCACTAATGGCATGTCCACAGTTAATCATATAGATTTTTCTTTGAAGATGACGATCTAAATCCGATGTATATTCTGCACCTTTAATTGGTTCAAAATCCCCTAATTTATCTTTTTCAATCGCAAGCTCATAATTTACACCAATATCGATTCCTTTATGACCGTTGTGTTCTCCGTCAAATACCATACGGTCTACAGCTGTATTTGGATAAATTCCTACTTCATCCAATTCAGCTTGAGTAATTTCACCTGAATCAATCATTGCTTTGACTAAGATGTCGGTTCCATGCATCGCATTTTCACAAGCCATCACAACAACCTTATCTTTTCCTTGGCCTACTCTTGATTTCAAGCCTTTTGCCAATAATGGGGCAATTTTTGGTAAATTGGTTGCCATAACAGAGGTTGTAATGACCTTCGCATTGTTGATTTCTTCAATGACCTTATCAGCTTCTGTAATGGATGAGTAAGCTATAATATTATCAATTTTCTTTTCTTTATAATCATTTTCAATTTCAAATAAATAATATTCATGATCTTCGTTAATTAAATCAACCAAAGCATCTACAACATCCGCAAATACAATACGATACCCTGTGTCATGTAATAATTCGGCAATAAATCCACGTCCGATTTTTCCGGCTCCAAAATGTACAGCTGTTTCCATTCTTCTCATCCTTCTTTCTTACCCTGCAAATGTGTTATAAAGCTCATCTACACTTGCGTTTGCTAAACGATTGACTTCTTCTTCAGAAGTACAAGACAATGCAATGTTACTTAAAATATCAATATGCTCTTCCCCTTTACCGGCAATCGCAACAATTAATTTCACAACATTTCCATTTCCCCAATCAACACCTTCAGGAACTGTCATAATAGCTAATCCTGATTCTTTGATTTCACTTTTCATGCTTTCAATTCCATGAGGAATGGCTAATCCAAAACCAATGGCTGTGTTAAATACTTTTTCTTTTTCCAATAAAGCTTCGACATATCGATCGGTTGTATATCCATTTTCAAATAAAATGGTTCCTAATTCCTTTAAAATTTCTTCTTTCTCTTTTGGCTTACAGTTAATTAGAATGTTTTCCTTTTTTAAAATGCTTGACATGTTTTTTCCTCCTATAGATTTTTTACATATTCGAAGAAGTAAGCTTGTAAGACATTTTTTAATGCTTCTTTTACTTCTTGCTCTTCACCTTTTTTTAAAACTTCCAAAAATTTCTTATTATTTATTAATGAGCTGCTTAAGTAGCCCAAAATATCAATCTGTGCTTTTACTTCTTGACTATTTGGAACAACCATCATTAAAACGGTATGGATTCCTTTCATTCGTTCATCCTGAAATGGCTTCAATTGATTGGTCACACACAATTGAATGCTGCATTTTGTTACACCTTGACTGATTCCGTGAAATAGGGCAATGCCTAAATCCTCAAAGACTTGGGTATACATTTGTTCACGATTCAAAATGGTTTGAACCACAAGATCCTTTTGATAATCATTGGATGTAATCTTACACGCTAAATATTCAATGACCTGTTCCATCGATAAGGTTTGACTTACCCTTGATTGTTGGAAGGTATCAATTAATGAATTCACTTCATTGGCAAGGCTTTGAATATCATTGTTTGATTTCTTTTGTATTTCCGTTTTTTTCTTATGTATATGTGAATAATCTTCAATCTTATGACGAATTTGTTCGATATCGTTTTCCCCAATTAAAGGATTGACTTGAATGTAATCAATATTCCAAGAATCTAAGTTAAAGCTTGTCACAAAGAAATCAATATCAGATTGAACATCTCCAATCTCTTCTTTACCAAAGGGAAACAATTGCACATCCCCTTCTAAACAATTGTGCAGCTTGGTCATCATTAAACGAGCAACCCCAAAGCCACTGGCACAAACGACACCAATGGATACGGTTCGTGTATATCGATGATTGCTGTAGATTCTCTCTACGGCTGAACCAAAGTGCATTGCTAGATAGCCAACCTCTTCCTCATTGACTTGATAGCCCGTATGTTGGGTAATGACAGAGGATGCTTTCTTACACTTTAGATAGATATCGGGATATTCATTTTTAATCTCTTCTAAAAGTGGATTAAAGATATTCATATGATTTTTTAATCGAACTAAAACCGGTTGAAGATGAACAATTAATCCTCGAATGAAGATTGGATCATTTTTTAATTGCGATGCAATCTCTTGATCAAAGACATCCGCCATTTCTTTCACCATTTCTAAAAGCTCTTCTTCGGATTTCATATCCAGCTCTTCACTTTGTCTTGAATAGCCGATTTTAGATCCTTCAATATGAAGTAATAAATAGGAAATCTCAACTCGTGGAATTTTCAAGCTGAATTCCAATTCCATCGCCTTTAGAATACGAAGGGCTAAGTCATAATCCTCATATTCATGCAGATTGGTTAAAACCTCTTGATTGTTTTCAACAATGCCACCTTCACGAATACGGATAATACTGATTGAAATATGTAAGACCAATGAGATATATGCATCTTCACTTAAGGCTTCTAGACGCGGTTCATCCAATTGCTTTAAGACTCTTTCTACCTTATCGATGACATGTGAATTCAATAAGGTATAAATGCCATCTTTTTTATCCTGAATTAGTGCTTGAATCATTTTATCTTTTTTGCTATTGGCATCCATTTCGATAAAATCATTAATAAAGCGTCGTAAAGCTTCTCGATAATCGGCTTCGCTTCCACCAAAGGTAATTCCATAGCCTGGTTTTTTTATGATTTTTAAATTGTTCTTTTCCATCCATTCTTGAATAGCATCCATATCCGAGCCAATGGTTGACTCACTCACATGAAATTGATGTGCAAAGTAGATTCGTTTTTTAGGACTACGATCTCTTAATAATTCATAGAGAATAAACACTCTTCTTTGATGAATATCACAGCCATCGATTTCATGCCCACATACAAGCTCACTTCGTAATTGTTGAATATCGTCTACATTCCCTTTAATACTTAAACCGATATTCTTTTTCTTTTCGATGGTACAATTCCAACGCTCTAAATAGCTTTGCAGGACATCAATTTCTCTTTGAATGGTTCGTTTTGACACATCGATTTCTTGTGCCAATTGCTCGGTTGTTAAAGGATGAGCACTATTCAGAAGAAAAAGGAGGATTCTTTTTTCACGCACTGAGCATTCCATAGGACTCCTCTTTTTCTAATTCAACTAAGCTTGTGCTTCTTTTAATTCTTGAACAAGTTGATCATATTCAGGGGCTGCCATGAAATTCGTAATTGTTACTAATTTAGCACTTGGTGCACTTTCTTTAGCACGTTCTTGTAAATCGGTATGACATACCACAACTTGAGCATCACTTGGTACTTCCGATACAGAAGCATGCGCTACTTTGATATTTTCTAATCCAGCTGCTTTTAATTTCTTTTGAAGAACCGCTGCTCCCATTGCACTTGATCCCATTCCTGCATCACATGCAAAGACGATATTTGTTACTTTACTTAAATCACATGAAGTTGTTTCAATTCCTTTTGATTCAGCTTTTGATTCAGCAACAGCTTCTTGCGCACTTGCTAAGTCTTTATCCGAATTTGACATACGTACAATTGGACTTGCGATTAAGAAAGAAACGCCAGCTGCAATGACAACACTTAATAATACAGAGATTGTTGAACCTTTAGGTGCCATCATAACATAAGCGAAGATACTACCTGGACTTGCTGGTGCAACTAAACCTAAGTTAAAGATTGAATTGTAGAACATTGCGGCAACAGATCCACCAATTGTAGCTAATAGTAATAATGGATTCATTAAAATATAAGGGAAAGAAATTTCATGAATACCACCTAATAAGTGAACAATTAAAGCACCTGGTGCAGAATCCTTTGTTGTTTGATCCTTTGAGAACATCCAATAAGCTAATAGAACACCGGTTCCAGCTCCTGGGTTTGTTTCGATCATATAGAAAATTGATTTTCCTGCTGAAGCAGCTTGTTCAATTCCTAATGGAGTGAAAATTCCATGGTTGATTGCGTTATTTAAGAATAAAACTTTTGCAGGTTCTACGAAGATAGACACTAAAGGTAATAAACCAGCATTTACTAAGGTATTAACACCAGCTGTTAATACAGCTAATACAGCAGCCATAAATGGTGAAATCAAATAGAAACCAACGATTGCTAAAATCATTCCTAAGATACCAACTGAGAAGTTGTTAACTAACATTTCAAAACCTGGTTTAATTTTTCCATCAACAGCTTCATCAAATTTCTTGATGACATATCCACCTAATGGACCCCAAATCATAGCTCCCATTAACATGGTTGTATCGGATTTACCCATGATAACACCAACTGTACCAATAACACCGATGACACCACCACGGTCACCACCAACGTTTTTACCACCTTGATAAGCAATTAATAAAGGTAAAACCCATGACAAGAAAGGACTAACCATTGTATTTAAATCTTTGTTTGGTAACCATCCTGTATCAATAAATAATGCTGCTAAAAATCCCCAAGCAATGAATGCCCCAATATTTGGCATGACCATTGCACTTAGAGCTCGTCCTAATGACTGAACTTTTGTTTTCATTCTATTTCTCCTCTTCTACATTTCTTTTTGAGTGATCACTTTACAACTCATATTCTAGAAGAAAAGAAAGCGTGTGCATTTTTACTTAAAAAACTTTGTCCCATTTCCTATGTGACAAAGTTGAATTTGTCACATTCAATCTACGACAACCCCTAAAAATCCCTTTATATAAAGCGTTTTTATTTATGAAATTTCCAAAGTGACAAAACTGATTAACGCTTTCATGTCCGAAAATAAAAAGATAAAAAAGTGAAAAATTTCTTTTTCTTAATAAAAAAAGATGCCTATATGACCTTTTCGTCACATTAGACATCTTCTTTCTTTGGATATTTTCGTTTGATATTCACTTATTCAATAGTGTCATTTTAGAAAAAATGACACTATTGAACGACGAATGACACCATTAAATTCTCATTATTTTTTATTTGTCGGATAAATAATTAACATGTATACTAAAGTTAGAGATAACTAACTAGAGAGGGAAGCTATGAAAGATTTAATTTATTTTGAACATGTAAGTAAAGAATACAAAAGTGAAGAACAATCCTTTTATGCCTTAGATGATGTTTCTTTTTCTATTCCAGAAAAAGAATTGGTTGTCATCTTAGGTCCCAGTGGAGCAGGAAAATCAACCCTATTAAATATTATGGGAGGTATGGATACTGCTTCGAGTGGAAAGGTTATTGTCAATGATTGTGAAATCAGCTCTTATTCACAAAAGGAATTAACACAATATCGTGCAGATCAAATTGGCTTTATTTTTCAGTTTTATAATATTCTTCCGACCTTAACCGTTAAAGAAAATGTTGATTTGATTAAAGATATCAATAAAAATGACAAGGATTCAGATGAAGTCTTAAAGGAGATCGGTCTTTATTCCCATCGCAATAAATTTCCAAATCAGCTTTCTGGTGGTGAGCAACAAAGAGTATCCATTGCGCGTGCCATTGCGAAAAACCCTAAGATTCTTTTATGTGATGAACCAACTGGCGCTTTGGATTCTCGTACTGGAACAGAAGTCTTAAAGCTTTTAAAGAAATGCACCAATGAAAATACGGTTGTGATAGTAACGCACAATGCTTTATTTGCCGATATTGCTGATCGTGTCCTTCGTTTAAAAAATGGAAAAATCATCGAAAATAAGAAGAATGATCATCCAAAGAAGATTGATGAGGTCAATTGGTAATGAAGCTCTATAAAAAAATAGTCCGTGATTTATGGATTTATAAAGGTCAATTTTTCACCATCTTTTTAATGACAATGATTGGAATGATGGCTTTTTCAGGGATTCATGCCTATATGGATGGAATGGATTTAGCGAGCCAACGTTACTATCGAACAAACAATCTTCAAGATTTATGGGTGACTTCTCAAAATATCACGGATGAAAACTTAGAAAACTATGAATCCATCAATCATGTAAAGGATGTTAACCGTGCCTTTGTTTTCAACAGCAAATTAAAAGGGTATAAGGATGTGAACTTAGAAAGTAATGTGATTGAAAAGAATTCCATTTCAAAGATGCATGTTGTGAAGGGAACGGGCTTTGATTCAAACAAAAAGGGTGCTTGGTTAGATAGCTATCTTGCCGATTATTTAAAGATCAATGTTGGGGATACCCTTGAATTAAAGGCCTTCAATCAGACGATTCATGTCAAAGTACTTGGTTTAGTCAATAGTCCCGACCACGTTTATTTTGTCAAGGATTCAACGGAGATTTTTCCAAGCCATGATCATTATGGATTTATCTATCTTTCGAGTAAGGCTTATGAAGATCAAATGGATATGACTCCTATTTTCAATAAAGCTTATATTGATGTCGATTCAAAAAAGAATGAAAATGCCGTTAAAAAAGCCTTACTAAATTGCGATTCAAATATCATTGCCGTGACCAATCGCAAGACTTCTTCTTCCTATATGCAATATAAGTCTGAAGTGGATGAAGGAAAAACTTATTCTACGGTCTTTACTGCGATGTTTTTATTCATTGCGATTCTATCGGTTATGAGTACCATGAATCGTTTTGTGCGCAAACAACGCGTTCAAATTGGAACCTTGAAGGCACTTGGCTTTTCAAATTCAAAAATTTATCTTCATTATGTTTCCTTTGGCTTTCTTGTTAGTTTATTTGCGAGTTTCTTAGGATTAATTGTTGGTGCTTTAAGTATTGGAAATATCTTTTTAAATGTCGAAAGTGAATACTTTGAAATGCCAAATATGAAGATTGAAATATTACCAATCGTATACCTTGTCGCCCTTTTAACCGTCCTTGCGATTTCAATCATCACTTACCTTTCAAGCTATAAGATTTTGAAGCAAAGTGCTAGCGAAGCCTTACGAATGGAGGCTCCAAAGGTCAATACGAAGCAATTAAATTGGACATTAAAATTAAAAAAGGTCAAGCTATCCGTCAAATGGAATCTTCGTGATATCTCAAGAAACAAAGGAAGAACCCTTGCCTCCTTAGCGGGTATTGTTGGATGCACGATGCTGTTGGTTTGTGCCTTTGGTATGTACGATTCCATCAATGATTATTTAACATGGGAATATCAAATACTCAATCAATATAAAAACAAGATTTCTTTACAAGATACAATTACAGAAGATCAATTAAATACACTTACTAAGCAATATGGAGATCGTACAACCCAGGATTTAACTATTGAATTTCAATCCAAGAAAAAAAACATTGCCAAAACATTAACAGTCAATGATTCAAAGGGAATGGTAGCCTATACGGATCACAATAAAAAGATCTTTAAGCTCAAAGAAAATGGTATTTATATCACTGAAAGATTAGCTGAGCAATATGGCTTTAAAAAAGGAGATCAAATCAAATGGCACCTTTTAGGAAAAGATACCTGGTATAGCTCGAAAATTGTTGGCTTTAATCGAGATCCACAAAATCAACAATTAAATATGACAAAGGCTTATTATGAATCCCTTGGCTTAAACTATCATCCAACAGCCATTTATACGAATTCAAAGGTTAAGAAAAGCGATGGAATTTCTAAGATTTCAACCCTTTCCTCTATTCAAAAAGGAATGGAAAATATGTTGGAAACCATGAAATCCATGGTTGTGTTACTTATTGGATTTGCGGTTCTATTAGGTTCTGTCATCTTATATAACTTAGGTATTTTATCCTTTAGCGAGAAGCAATATCAATTTGCGACCTTAAAGGTATTAGGCTTTAAAGATCAACAAATTCGTTCGATCTTTATCAAACAAAACAATTGGATTACCCTTCTTGCGATTCTTTTCGGGCTTCCACTTGGCTATCTCATGCTGGATTATATTTATACCAATGCCCTATCGGATGCCTTTGATTTTAACGCTTCGGTTCATACCTTATCATATATTTATGCAATTCTTGGAACCTTTCTTGTTTCCTATGTGATGAATTCGATTTTAGCAAGAAAAATCAAAACCATTGACATGGTCTCAAGCTTAAAGGCAAATGAATAGTTTTAACCCACAATTTGTGGGTTTTCTTTTTATTTCCTAAATGCAAAAGTGCAAAGCGCTTTCATTCTTTTTGTATGAGAATTTTTTTCTTTTATTTCATGCATAAGCAAATTTTCTTCTTTTTTCTTTTCTGAATTTTGGCATAATAAGGGGGCATGAAGGAAAGAGCTATAGTCCTCCTATAGCTATACGGACTTTTCTTTGATGCATCTACTGCCAAGGTTGTCTTTTAGATAACCTTTTTTCTTTTGTATGCACTTACAATTTCTAAAAAATATCACTTACGATTTATTTCACAAAGTTTTATAATAAAAACAGAAGCATACAAGGAGGACACAAAGTATGTATAATCGTTTTGTATTAAATGGTGTTAGCTACCATGGCTACGGAGCAATCGAAGCTATAAGTGAAGAAATCAAAGGGCATCAATTTAAGAAGGCATTGGTTTGTAGCGATCCAGATTTAATTCAATTTGGCGTAACAAAAAAAGTAACTGATTTATTGGATCAAGCCGATATTTCTTATGAAGTTTTTAGTGAAATTCAACCCAATCCAACCATTGAGAATGTAAAAAAAGGAATTCAAGCCTATAAAGATAGTCAAGCGGATTGTATTGTTGCGATTGGTGGTGGCTCAAGTATGGATACAGCCAAAGCCATTGGAATTGTAATTAAAAATCCAGAATTTTCTGATATCCGATCTTTAGAAGGAGCCATTGTTTCTCCAAATGGATGTGTTCCAATTTTAGCTGTTCCCACAACGGCTGGTACCGCTGCTGAAGTTACGATTAACTATGTCATTACCGATCCAGAAAGAAAACGTAAATTTGTCTGTGTTGACCCTCATGATATTCCAATTATCGCCTTTGTTGATCCAGATATGATGTCAACTATGCCAGCTGGTCTTACTGCTGCTACGGGAATGGATGCCCTAACACATGCGATTGAAGGCTATATTACTGCAGGCGCTTGGGAATTAAGTGACATGTTCCATATTAAAGCCATTGAAATTATTTCTCGAAGCTTACGTTCTGCTGTTAAAAACGAAAAAGAAGGTCGTGAAGGTATGGCCTTAGGTGAATATGTTGCTGGTATGGGCTTCTCTAATGTTGGATTAGGAATTGACCATTCTATGGCACATACTTTATCTGCATACTACAATACCCCTCATGGAAAAGCTTGTGCCATTTTATTGCCAACGGTTATGGCATTCAATGCAGATGCATCGGGTGAAAAATATCGTGAAATTGCTCGTGTGATGGGTGTTGAAGGTGTTGATGAAATGAGCCAAGAAGAATATCGTAAAGCAGCCATTGATGCGGTTGCTCAATTAGGACAAGATGTTGGTATTCCTGCAAACCTAAAGGATATTGTTAAAGAAGAGGATATTCCAAGCTTAGCTGCCGATGCTTATAAAGATGCATGTACACCAGGCAATCCAAAAGAAGTAACGATTGAACAAATTGAAGAATTGTTCCGAAGCTTAATCTAAAAACAAAGGACTCTAGATTGAGTCCTTTTTCATATATTTTTCTTGTAAAGAAAGACATCGCTCTTCATTAAAGCCTAAAGCTTCCAGAAAAGCCTTTAACGATCCATATTGTCGATCTATTTCATCAAATGCTGCTTCTAAATAAGCACGATCTGCTTTGAATAAAGCTTTTAGCTGATTGGTCTTCTCTTTAGGTAAAAAAGCCATTGGAAGTAAAGCTTTTAATTCATTAATACTGGCAGCTTCATTGGTTCTTTCATAATCCTTGATAATCTCTTCCTTTGATACATCAAAAATCGCAAGCACCAAAGCACTGATTAGTCCACATCGATCCTTACCTTCCGTACAATGCCATAAAACAGAGCCTGAACGTTTATAAAAAATAAGCTCTAATACCTTTTTAAATTGTTCAACACAAAAAGGATCTGAGACCATTTGACGATATAAGCTTGTCATTTCTGGTAATTGATTGATTGTCTTAAGTACGGATTTCTCATGAGAAATTCCTAATACACCAAAGTCAAGAATGGAGATGTGCTCATAATGGACATGAGGAATCATACGATCTGGTTTCTTTAACATTTCTACATGCGTTCTTAAATCAATCACAAGCTCAAGCTTGTATTCATCTCTTAATTTCTTTCGATCCTTCACCGTTAGAACCGTTAACGCATTGGAGCGAATGAAATGCTTCTCTTGAAGAATCCATCCCTTCTTATTTTTTATTCCACCTAAATCACGACAATTACTAATCACAAACAAATTAATTTTTCCCATAGACTAAGTATAGCTTTTTCCTTGTTTAAAGAAAAGATTCCCCCTAAAATAATGGCAGGAGGATTCGTTATGTATTACCCAAAATTTTTAAAAGAAAACGATACAATTGGCATTACCGCCTTATCATCGGGTGTTGGCCACAAAATTGATTCATTTAATGAATCGGTACAATATATCGAAAACCAAGGCTTTCATATCATTGAAACAGGAAATGTACGAAAGGATGCAGAACCCAGTAGTCCAGCTCTTGATCGAGCAAAACAATTTCATCAAGTCTTAACAAATCCAGATGTTTCTGCTATTTTTTGTGCAGCGGGTGGTGACTTTCAAATTGAAACCATGCCTTATATTGATTTCGACGAAATTAAAAAACATCCAAAATGGATACTCGGCGCTAGTGATCCCACCAATTTATTATTTCCAATGACCTGTGCTTGTGACATTGCGACTATTTATGGATTTAATGGTGGATCCTTTGATAAATATGGCATCAATACTTACAGTAAACAGCTCTTTTCTTTCTTAAAAGGAGAGAACCAGACTTTACACTCAAGTGAAAAGCACCAACATCTGGATTATTTTAATGATGGTAAACCTATTTTAAATACAGATACAAAATATACAAGAGAAATTGATTGTACCGGAAGGCTTTTAGGTGGATGCTTTGAAAGTATTAATGATTTAGCTGGTACTCCATATGATCATGTAAACGAATTTATCGGTCGTTATAAGGAAGATGGCATCCTTTGGTTCTTTGATGTCTTTTCCATGAATTCTTGTGATTTATATCGTGCTTTATTAAAAATGAAAAGCCTCGGTTATTTCGAATACACAAAAGCTATTTTTGTAGGACGTGTCCTTTTTGAAAATGTATCTGAATTAATCACCTATCAAGAAGCCTTTCATAGAGCTTGTCCTGATCTTCCTATTATTATGGAAAGTGATATTGGACATACTTATCCACATCTTTATTTGATTAATGGCTCTTTGGCTCACATTCAAGTTCAAGATGGAAAAGGAATCTTTGAATATATTTTAAAATAGAAGAAGTTAAAAGCTCAGCTTTGTGCTGAGCTTTTATTGTTTGTATTCAATTTTTATTATTTATTGAATTTCTTTTTTAATCCGATGGCTGCTAATAATGCGGCTGCAACGCCTGTAACTCCGGCATAGATTCCTAAATTTGTTTCTGTTCCAGTTTGTACAGTGCTTGCTTTTGAAGTTCCGTCTGCTTTTTGCCATAATGCATACAATTGAACGTTTTGTACTTCACTTGTTCCGGTCTTGAATGCGATGGCATCGCCTGCTTTGTATTCAACCTTAGTTCCGTTTTTATCGGTTGTCCATCCAACGAAGGTATATCCTGTTGCGACTGGAGTTGTTGTTGGCAATGTGACCTTGTTTCCTTGGCTTTCTTGAAGAACACCAGACATTCTTTCAGGCATTCCCTTTTCAACTTTAATATTTGAATTGAAGTAGATATTGTAGTTGATTTCATTTACTTGTTGTTTCGGTGCATCTTTTGTCCATACAGCATATAGATTTAATGTTGTATCTTGATTGATTGCGATTGTAGTTCCTGGTGCATAATCTACAGTTGTTCCATTTTGTGTAGCACTCCATCCTTGGAATGTGAATCCTGCAGCTGTAGGTACTTGATCAGATAATGAAATCATATTCGTCATATCATCTGTAGAACCACTTTGTTGAGCTGGCATATTATTTGCAGCAATACCACTTGCATCATAATTGATTACAAATTTATAAGTATCTGTTGTTGGTGCATTTTGTGTCCATACAGCATATAGATTTAATGTTGTATCTTGAGTGATAGCAATTGTTTGTCCTGGTGCATATTCTACAGTTGATGAACCTTCAGTTGTTGTCCAGCCTTGGAATGTATAACCATCAAACTTAGGTGTTTTACTTGATAAGCTCACTGTATTGTCTGTATCATTGATTTTTCCTTTTTGTTCTTTAGGCATTCCAGTTGCTGCGAAGTTATTTTCAATGTAGTTAATATCGTATGAATAATTTTCAGAATCATCCGTTGAATCTTTTGTTTTTGATTTTGCAGGAGCATTTGTATCCCATACTGCATATAAAGTAAATGTTGAGTTATCTGGATCTACTGTAATATATTGTCCTGGTTGATAAATGGTTCCTTTTGAAACATCTGCATCGGTTGACCAACCTTGGAAGGTATATCCAGCAGCTGTTGGTGTATCATAAGGGACTTCAATTGTTCCCATTGTCAAGCCGTTCATTGCATCTGGCATGCTGTCATCATCCACTGCAATACCGCTTGTATCAAAGCTTACATTATATTCATAGTTTACATTACTTTG
>CAVKAP010000006.1:0-14033 GCA_963654445.1 Segatella copri | reverse complement strand
CTTCTAATTGAGCAAGCTTACGATTCATGTTATACATACTATTTTTCTTCCTCCTTATGTATGCGTTTTCTTTTTTATGTCTTCATCTTACTCAAGCCATTCTTGAATGTATTGTAAAATCTGAAACAATTCTCACACTTGTGCAATTTTTCTTAGAAATCAAAAAAGAAGCTTTTATTTATACAAATGTTCATATTAGAAATATTTGCAGAATTGAAAAAACAGACGTACACTAAGTCTATGAATCACCAAATTAAAATGCGTACAACGCTTGAAAACAATGAATTCTATTTTGAATCCATTCAAGAATATGGAATCGATTATTGTTACGCACAAAACATTGAATGTGAAACCGATGTCTTAATTATTCCCGATGCTTGTATTGATTTACTTTTTTATTGTGATGAACAGCATCCCCAAATCACCTATTATGGTCCCTTATCAAAGCCACAAACCCATGATTTAAAAAAGGGATATTATTTTGGTGTGCATTTCTTACCAGGCGAAGTTCCACAAATCCTTAATAATCAATCGATTTCGATTCAAAAGCTTTTAAATCACCGCTTAATCATCTATGGTAAAGAAATCAAAGAACAAATTAATGCGATGGAAGAAATGATTCTTCATACCGATATTTTTAAATTGCAAGTCGCTCTATTTAAAAGCTATTATGTATCCATTTATACGATGGAGAAAAAAGAAGACAAAAAGAAAAAATGTGTCGATTCGATTCTTCAAAAAATCATTCAAAGCAATGGAGCCATTCGATCCAATGAGCTATCAAACCAATTTGCCTATTCGGAACAATATTTAAATCGAATCTTTAAAAATCAAACAGGACTTACACCAAAAAATTATTCTAATTTAGTCCGTTTTCAAAATGCTTTGACCTTATTACTAAATGACCCTCAAATGAATGATTTGAGTGAGTTATCCATTCAAAGTGGCTATTATGATCAATCTCATATGATTAAAGAATTTAAAAAATACACCAATCAGACGCCTCAAGCCTTTCTAAAGACTTTAAAGAATGCCTAATTGGTGTTTTTTTCATTGAAAAAGAGTATCCGAAGATACTCTTTGATTCTTGATGATTTGTTTAATTATCCTTCGTATTTTTCAACGATTGTAGCACATCCCATGCCACCACCGATACATAAAGTAGCTAAACCTTTCTTAGCATCTTCACGTTTTTGCATTTCATGTAATAAAGTAACTAAGATACGGCATCCACTTGCTCCAACAGGGTGACCTAAAGCAACGGCACCACCATTGACATTGACCTTTGACATATCAAAGCCTAAATCTTTAGCGACTGCAACAGATTGAGCAGCAAAGGCTTCATTGGCTTCGATTAAGTCCATATCATCAACAGTTAATCCAGCTTTTGCCATAACCTTGTTTGTAGCTGCAACCGGTCCAATACCCATGATTTCAGGTTCAACACCAGCTAATGCACCTTGTACCCAAGTAGCCATTGGTTTAACACCTAATTCTTTGGCTTTCGCTTCACTCATAACAACAACAGCAGCGGCTCCATCATTAATTCCTGAAGCATTACCAGCTGTAATCATTCCACCTTCTTTACCTGAACAGCAACGTAATTTAGCTAAAGATTCAGCTGTTGTTCCAGGACGAGGTCCTTCATCCTTTTTGAATTCAACCACTTGTTTTTTCACTTTTACAGATACAGGAACGATTTCATCATCGAATTTTCCTTCAGCTTGTGCTTTTTCTGCTTTTTGTTGAGAGTTTGCTGAGAATTCATCCAATTCTTCACGAGTTAAATTCCAACGATCACAGATGTTTTCAGCTGTAATCATCATATGATAATGATTGAATGCATCAGTTAAGGCATCATTAACCATTGTATCAACAATTGTTGCATTGTTCATACGATATCCAAAACGAGCTTTTGTCATAGCATATGGTGCCATTGACATGTTTTCCATACCACCTGCAACAACGATATCTGCTTGTCCTGCTTTAATCATAGCAGCTGCTTGGTTCACACAGTTTAATCCAGATCCACAAACAACATTTAATGTAACAGCTGGAACTTCAATAGGTAATCCTGCTTTGATTGATGCTTGACGAGCAACGTTTTGTCCTTGAGCCGCTTGGATAACACATCCCATTAATACTTCATCAACTTGTTCAGGTTTAACACCAGCACGATTTAAAGCTTCTTTAATAACGATTGCCCCTAATTCAGGAGCTGGTGTATTACTTAATGCTCCACCCATTTTTCCAATCGCAGTACGACATGCACCTGCAATAACAACTTTTTCTGTCATAATTTCCTCCATTGATTTGTTAAAATCTTCACAAGATGTTTATACCACATCTAGAATCATCATGCAAGAAAAAAAAGAAGAAGTTCCAAAAGGAACATTCTTCTTTAGATTCCATAGGATTTAATCAAGGCTTTTATGCTTCCATCCTTCTTCCAGGTTTTGATTTCATTCTTTACAAATTTAGATAAACCAGAGCCTTTTGTTGTCGCAACACCATAAGGTTGTTTGGCAAAGGTATCATTAATGATATGTCTTTGATCACTTTCATAATTTTGTAGGATGGATACATCCGTACAGAATCCATCAACATCCCCTGCTGATAAAGCCGTATCAACGGAAGTATAATCATCATAAACATGGAAGGATACGCCTTCTGTCCACGTAGAAGCATCAAAGTTATTTTCATCAAAAGATGATGCATCAATCAGTCCTTGATCCACCATGGCAGAAACCAATTGTTTGGCACTTTCAGCGGTTGAAACAACGCCAATGACACGACCACTTAAATCACTTAAGCTTTGAATATTCTCATCATCAACCAATACTGAAACAGATCCTGTATAATAAGCGGGTGAAAAATCAAACATTTCCTTACGTTGTTCGGTAATCGTATAGGTTGCCAATACACAATCAATTTTTCCCTCTTCTAATAGAGTTTGACGAGTTGTTGGCGTAACGGAGGTATATTCAACCTTCACTCCTAAATCATCCGCAAGCTTTTTCGCTAAATCCACTTCTAAGCCAGTATAAGAGCCATCCTCTTTATACCCAAAGCCTTTGACATTTTTCTTTACACCAACCTTTAATACACCTGCATCTTGAATTTTTTGAATATCCTTCGTATCTGGAATTTCAACTGAGCTTGTCTGTGAAGAACACGCAATCATTGAAAAGCTTAAACAAGATGCAACAAATAATTTACTCAGCGTTGATAAAAATTTCATAATCTCTCTCCCATTTTTTAATCTTCTTTTCGTTCCATGATGCTTCGATATGCAGGACGAATAATTTTACCCATTCCAATCTTTTCTTCTAAACGATGGGCACTCCATCCAACAATACGAGCAATCGCAAAAAGTGGTGTATACAATTCCATTGGTATATTCAACATTTCATAAATGAAGCCAGAATAAAAGTCGACATTGGTGCTGACTCCTTTATAAATATGGCGTTTTTCTGCAATCAAAGAGCTTGCTTCCTTTTCTACCAATTTATAAAGATTCATATCCTTCTGTCTTCCCTTCGCATTGGCAAGACTTTGTGCATAATCCTTTAAAACCAATTCACGTGGATCACTAATAGAATAGACCGCATGTCCCATTCCATAAATTAGACCTTTTCCATCATAGGCTTGACGATCCAAAATCTTCCCAAGGTAAGCACGAACCTCATCAACATCTTCATAATCGGAAACATGGGCACGAATATCCTCCATCATCCCAATCACACGAATATTGGCTCCACCATGCTTTGGACCCTTTAAGCTTGACATCGCTGCCGCAATAGCTGAATAGGTATCACTTCCGGTTGAAGTAACAACACGCGTTGTAAAGGTCGAGTTATTTCCTCCACCATGATCCATATGAAGTAATAGACAGGTATCCAATACCTTTGCTTCTAGCTCAGTATATTTACTATCTGGTCTTAGCATTCTTAAAAAGTTTTCTGCGGTTGATAATTTTGGATCAGGACGGTGAATATACATACTCTGCATATTATTGTAATGATTATCCGCATGATAGCTGTAGATCGCTAACATTGGGAAAACCGCAATCAATTCTATGGCCTGACGAATATTATTGGCAATGGTATCTTCCGCCATATTTTCATCATAGCTCGCTAAGGTCAAAATCGAACGTGTCATCATATTCATAATATCGTGCGTTGGTGCCTTCATAATGACATCACGTGTAAAATTGGTTGGCAAGCGTCGACTTTGTCCAAGCTTTTCATTAAATTCATCCAATTGTTGTTTATTTGGCATTTCACCAAACATCAACAAATAGGCAATCTTTTCAAATCCAAGCTCATGAGGGCCCAATGAATTCACCAAAGATGAAATGCGATAGCCACGATACCAAAGCTCTCCTTCCATGGGAACACGTTGTCCATGCACCTCTTTAAAACCATTTAATTCACTAATTCGGGTCAGTCCAGTTAAGACCCCTTTTCCATTTTCATCACGAAGGCCTCGATTGACACCATATTCTCGAAATAATTTATCCGAGATATAATTTTTTTCTACACATTCTTGTTCCTTCGACTGTGCATATTCATAAATGTCATGATCATTCATTTTACATCCTCCACTTCATTGATTGTTTTATTCATCACTTCCTCAAGATCCGCAATATCATTCATCATTTTTATAAAGCGTTCTTCACCAAATTGATCAATTACCTTATTATAAAAAGACATCACAAGCTCTTTTTGTTTTTTGGTTACATCCAATCCAAGCTCTGTCAATTCCACATAGGTTCCTGCATCCCCATTTCCATCAAAGGACCAATGAACCCACTCTTGAGACGAAAGCGTTTTTACAATATCCGAAACTCTTCGCATCGGTAATTTTGTCTGTTCCGCTAAATCCTTCATATAAATCTTATCGGACGAATTTTCTGCATGCTTGGCTAATATCAGCATCAACATAAAATCAGAAGAATCCATGACCTGAAAAAGCTTATCCGATAAAGCTAATCGATCCGACATCGCATGACTGGTCACATGACGTAAAATATGTACAATATTTGTTTTCTCTTCCGCTTGATTCATATTAATTCCCCCTCACTAATTCATCGACCATATTTTGATTAATACGATTGGCAAGCTTCAAAAATAAATCCTTTTCTTCTTGTGAAACACTTTTAAATAATTGATGCTCCAAATCATTCATGGCATCCTTGACTTGAACTAAAACCTTTTTCGCTTTATGGGTTAATAAACAATGAAACACACGATGATCCTCTTGATCGGGGAGGGTCTCAATAAATTTTAAGCTTTGTAGTCGCTTAATAGATTGAGAGATATGTCCACGCGTAAACATTTGTGAAGCAAGAATATCTCTTGGTGTATTCTTTTCTTTTGCTTGTTCTAAATAAGATAATATGTATATATCAATTTTACACAATTTATATTGTTTTTGTATACATCGAGTTGCATGTTCAAATAATCTTCGATATTCCATGCCATTCAACAAAGCTTCCAAACTTGTTTGCATGCCCATCACCTCTCTTTAATCTTAAACTAATATGGTCATAATACGCTAAAATGAAATATTTTTCAAACTTTTTGAAAGCCTTTGATTTATTTTCAAAAACAATCTTACAAAAATACCACAAGCTATGTTATTCTAGATAAAGAGTATGCCTATGACCTTAAAAGAAAAGATATTAAAAGAACTTTTATCTAGCCAAGAGAAAGCCTTGTCTGGCCAAAAAATGTGTGAACAATTCCAAGTCTCTCGCCAAGCGATTTGGAAAGGCATTCAAGCCCTAAAAAAAGAAGGCTATCAAATTGAATCGACCCCAAATAAAGGGTACCAACTGATTCAAGACCTTGATCAGATTGATGCGACACAGATTCAATTTTATTTGGATAAGGAAATTCCCATCTATGCCTTTGATTGCATCGATTCAACCAATAATTATGCTAAAAAGATTGCACTAGATTCTGCTTGCGATGGATGCTTAATTGTCGCAAACCAACAAAGTGCCGGTCGTGGAAGACAAGGTCATGATTTCTATTCACCTGCCAATACCGGTCTTTATATGACCATCCTTTTAAAACCTGATGGCTCTTTAAGTGAATTTTTACCCATTACCTTAGCGGCCGGGCTGGCTAGCTGCCAAGCGATTCTAGATCTATGTCAGGTTGACTGTCAAATCAAATGGGTCAATGATTTATTTATTGGAAAGAAAAAGATTGGTGGCATTTTAACCGAAGCGACAAGCGATTTTGAAACCCAACGTATTGATTCTATTCTTGTTGGCATTGGTATCAATTGTAAGCCAAGTGAATTTCCAATGGAGCTGCAATCCATTGCGGGCTCGCTTAATCAAGATACACTCAATCGAAATCAGCTTGCAGCTCGTATTTATCAATATTTTATGTATTGGAAGGATCATTTACAGGATCCACAATTGATTCAAGAATATAAGAAGCGTTCTCTTTTGATAGGAAAACAAGTCATTTATATGGAGAATCACCAAAAAAAAGAAGGCCTTGCGTATGATTTTAATTCACAAGGCAACTTGATTATAAAAAAGAAGGATGGACAATTTACTCTTGTCCAATCCGGAGAGGTTTCCATTAAGGATTGGTTTTAGCCAATCTTTTTTTACAAATGGAAAACCATTGACAATCGGAACATATCTCATTCAAATTGATTTTTTCTAGCTTTGGCTTTATTTCTTGCCAATGATAGCTTTTCGCTTTTTCAAAGGCCATGGCTTGAATAATCCTTTGATCATATTCCTTTACCCGACTATATTCACAAGACTTCCCTTTTTTATGTGGACAATATTGACATATTTCATCACATTCGGTAATAATTTGAATTTCATCCAAGGAATGAAGCACTTGATCCATATGAAGAACAAATTCTTGAGAATAGCCTTTTCCTTCAAAGCTTAGTAAGCATAGGACATGGTGTCCTCTTAATTTAATCATCGATCTGAACAACTCTTTCTAAAGACTTACTTAAGATACAGGCAAAGACAATCTTCAAAAGATCACCTGGAATAAATGGAAGAACACACCAAGCTAATGAGGCCAACAAGGTTGTTTGAGAAACCCACATAAACCAAATCGTTCCTAAAAGATAGAGAGCAAGCTCACCAAAAAGAATTCCTAACACAAGAAAGCCTTTTTTCTTTTTCCCAATATCCTGATAGATCCATCCTGTCACAAAAGCTAAAAATAGATAACCCACTAAATATCCACCAGTTGGTCCAAATACATTTGCGAGCCCTGCACTATAGCCTGCAAAAACAGGTAAGCCAATACAACCCAAGCATAAATAGATAAAAACACTAAGTGTTCCCCATTTTTTTCCTAATAAAGCTCCTGCAAGCATAACAGCTAAGGTAGCTAAAGAAATTGGAACACCACCAGCTAATGGAATAGAAATTGGCGATACGATGGATAAAATTGCCGCCATTAAAGCGATATAAACCATTGTTTTATTTTTCATAGAATCATCCTCTGTTTTATTTAACTCTATTCGCTAATATATTGTCAACCGTTATTGATTATAGGTTAACATTTAATAAGTTGAAACCACTTCCAGATGCTTTGTTATATCTTTTTTACAAATTTTTCGATATAATTTTTTTGTAAAGGGAGAAAAATATGTTATTCATTTATTTCATTTTAGGTTTACTACCTATTTTATGGTTAGCATTGGCTTTAATGGCTTTAAAAATGCCAACCTATAAAGCCGCTTTAGGATCTTTGATTCTATCGATTGTTTTATCTATCTTATTCTGGCATTCTTCAATTTTAGATACGGCTACAGCTGCCATTGAAGGCTTTTTGATGGCTTTATGGCCGATTATCTTAGTTATTCTTGCTGCCGTATTTACATACAATCTATCCTGTCATACCAAAGGGATGGATATCATCAAACAAATGATCACCTCTGTTTCCGATGACAAGCGTATCTTAGTTCTATTGATTGCTTGGTGCTTTGGTGGATTTATGGAAGGTATGGCCGGCTTTGGAACAGCCATCGCAATACCCGCAAGTATGTTGGTTTCCTTAGGCTTTAACCCTTTGTTTTCTTGCTTAGTTTGTTTAATTGCTAATGGAACACCAACTCCTTTTGGTTCCATTGGAATACCAACGGTTACCTTAGCAAATCTCGTTGGCTTAGAAAATGCGAAATTGGCTTTTATGACAAGCTGTCAGCTTGCACCATTTATGCTTTTATGTCCATTTTTGATTGTGATTGTGACCGGAAAAGGAATCAAAGCCTTAAAGGGAATGGTTCCAATTACTTTGGCAAGTGGTCTTTCCTTTGTACTTCCGCAAATCGTTGTTAGTTATTTTGTAGGTGCAGAGCTTGCGGTCATTGTTGGAAGCGTATGTTCCTTACTTGTAACAATTGTTATGGCGATGAAAAAGAAAACCGATCCAGATTATCAAATCAAGATTGAACAAAGTGAAAAAATAACCATGTCAAAAGCTTTAAAGGCTTGGTCTCCATTTATCTTTATCTTTGTATTCTTATTGATGACAAGTAAATTGATTACACCAATCAACACCTTCTTAGCGCAATTTGCGACCAGCATTCAAATCTATACTGGTAAAAATCCATCAACCTTAACCTTCTCATGGATCAATACACCAGGTGTTTGGATTTTCTTATCGGCTTTCATTGGTGGATGGATTCAAGGTGCGAGAAAAAATGATTTTATTCAAATCTTTAAAGCGACCTT
The DNA here is from genome assembly GCA_963654445.1 of Segatella copri. Taxonomy (GTDB): domain Bacteria; phylum Bacillota_I; class Bacilli_A; order Erysipelotrichales; family Erysipelotrichaceae; genus Absicoccus. Next base: position 5,299 of record CAVKAP010000006.1, on the reverse strand, counting down.
TAAACAAATGTCGGAAACAATGATGACGATGTTATTTGTTCTAGCTTGTGCAAAAATTATGGGTTATAGTGGTATGATTTCTTCAATTAGTGCGTTTGCGATTGCGGCTACTGGACAATTCTATCCATTGTTTGCCCCTTGGATTGGTGCCTTAGGAACCTTTGTGACTGGTTCTGGAACCAACTCTGGTGTCTTATTTGGTGCGATCCAACAAAATGCAGCCAATAATCTTGAGATTGATTCCTATTGGATGGTTGCTTTAAATTCTATGGGAGTGGCTGCTGGTAAGATGTTATCTCCACAATCCCTCGCAATTGGTCTATCGAGTGCCAATGCCAAAGGAGAGGATTCAAAGCTTCTAAAAATGATTCTTCCATATGGTCTTGCATTCTTAGTAATTATGTCGATCTTAGCCTTTGTCGGTGCTAAAATATTTGGGTGAGTTATAAAACTCACCCTTTTATTTTTTCTTCTTTTTTTAGCGTCACTGCTTTTAATTCTGTCTGTGAAATAAACCATAGACAATGGTTCTTTTCATCATAGCGATCAAAGCGTACATAGTGCCCTTCCTTTTTTTCTAGCTGAACCTTCTTTTTTAAAACCCAAGATAGATTTAAGCCTTGGCTTTTTACCTTATAACAGAATAAGAATTGTAACGCATTTCGACAACGAATCACTTCTTCATCCTTTGGTAGATTATTGAATTTTGTTTGATTGGATAAAATCAAAAGATATTTCTTATCCGGATCATGATATAAAAAGGGCTGTTCTAAATAATAGAGCTTATGACAGACCTGGCATTGATGTGTAAAATACGTTCCGTCTTCTAAACGTGAATCAATCACTGGATTCATTCTGGCAATGACCATCGTATCTCTTTTAATTTGAAAAACATGCCCACAATGTGGACATGTTGATGGAATCATTCGTTCTTTCATTTTGAAATCGGAGCACAAATTTCTTTGAGCCATTCACTTTCTTCGCTTGTAAGATAAGGACCAACCTTTTCTATTATTTCTTGATGATAGGCATTTAACCAAGCCAATTCATTTTCTTGAAGCAAGCTTGCATCAATTCCAGATCGATCAAATGGAACCCAAGTCAAGGTTTCAAAATGCATAAATTGTCCATAGAAGTTCTTTTCATCTGCCACCGCTAAAATTTCATTTTCATGACGAATACCAAATTCATTTGGAAGATAAATTCCAGGCTCATCACTGGTAATCATACCTGGATGAAGAATAGCATCATTGCCCTTCCAACGAATACTTTGTGGTCCTTCGTGAACAGAAGATAAATGCCCAACGCCATGCCCTGTTCCATGCTGATAGTCCATTTGTTCATCCCAAATTGGACCATGCGCTAAAATATCCAAATTTTTACCGGAACAGCCTTCTAGGAAATGTGCCATCTCTAAACGAATATGGCCTCTTAATACAACGGTAAACCAATGTCTTTGTTTTTCAGTAATTGGTCCTAGAACAAAGGTTCGAGTAATATCCGTTGTTCCTTCAATATATTGACCACCACTATCAATCATTAAAAAGCCTTTTTCTTCTAAAGGAACATTACTTTCTTCGGTCGATTGATAATGAATGATGGCGCCATGCTCTTGATAGGCACAAATCGGTGCAAAGCTATCTTCAATATAGTTTTCTTGTTGCGCTCTAAAGGATTGAAGCTTCGCTGATACCGATAATTCACTTTCTTTTGAAAGATCGGTATGTTTTAACCAATACATAAATTTACAGACAGCAACCGCATCCTTTAAATGTGCAATTTTAGTATTGGCAATTTCACATTCATTTTTAATGGCCTTTAAGTCAATGATTGGACTGGCAAATTCAATCGAAGCTGTTGTCAAAGAAATGGATAAACGAATATTTGCACTATCCGGATCAAGCCAAACCAAGCCATCCAATTCAGGTGCATCAGTATAAATTTCATTATAGCCTTTAATTGAAAGATTTAAGCTTTCATACAATTGACGACTTTCTTGATCAAGTCGACTTTCATCAATATATAAGGTTCCACAATCCTTACTTAAGATCATATATGCTAAGGCAACTGGATAATAGGTAATATCATCAGCTCTCAAATTTAATAACCAAGCAACTTCATCAATTTTGGTAATAATCAAATGATCGGCCTTACACGCTTCCATTTCTTTTCGAACTTCTGCTAATTTATCGGCAACTGACTTTCCTGCATATTTTTCATCATACAGGAAGGTTTGACTTGCCGGAAGTGGTGGACGATTGGTCCAAATACGATCAACCAAATCGACCTCCGCATTGATTGTTAATTCCTTTTCTTCAAAGGCTTCTTGGTATTGGTCTGCTTGTGCGATGGTAATTAAGCGTCCATCAAAGCCTACGGTTTCCTTATTTTCTAAATGCTCTAAAATATAATCTTCAATCGAAGGGGTATCCTCTTGGCCCATTTTCATTAAATCAATGCCAGATCCCTTTAATTGATCGGCTGCTTGTAAAAAGTAACGGCCATCGGTCCATAGACCGGCGCATTCCTTACAAACTACTAAAATTCCAGCACTTCCAGTAAAGCCCGAAACATATTTTCTTGCCGAATAATGTTCACAGACATATTCGGTTGAATGGGGATCGCTGGTCGGAATAATTAAAGCCGAAATTCCTTCCTTTTCCATTTCTTTACGAAGTGCTACCAATGTATCTTTCATAAATTTTTACCTTCCTACATAATATGCAAAATCAATCATATAATATCCACCATAGGATAATCCAAGCATGATGATACATACAAATATGATTTTAAATGCAAACAAAACAATATGATTCGCTTTATATGAATCCTCTAGACGCATATATTTAAATTGTGCCCAAACTAAATAAAAGCTTGCAAAAAATAAGATTCCTTGAAGGATAACAGAAAATATTTCATGATTTTTTAAATAATAGAAGACATCCAACAATTGATCCGTTTGTACCTGTTTTCGAAAAGGCACTACATCTGTAATAATTTGTTGACCGTTCAACAAGCCAATTGCTGAAACATAGGCAACAAACATCATCAAACCAATTAATAGAAACAAAGCCAAATGATGTCCATCACTATAGTCTTTTGAAACACGACAGGTTTGTCCTAATAAGAAAATACAGCTGAGTAAATAAAGAATGGTATATACAATATAGACAATCGTCATATCTGGAATCAGCCAATATGTGCATGAAAATACAAACAAAAGAAATAAAATACAATTTCCAAGCGTATCTGTTTTATCATTCCGTCTGGGAAGCTCTCGAATTCCAAAGGAGCCAAACGAAGCCTTTTGTGCTAGCCAATCACAAGCTGAACTTGGTAAGAAGCACATTCCTACCACAAATAAAAAGCTTATAGCCAAGCAAATAACATCTAAAATATCCATATTTATCTCCCATTGTCTTATAAAAGAATACCATGAACTTTAAAAATCGCCAAATTTTCAAAATTTTCATACAAAATATTATGATAAAATTACAAATGAGGTGTGTATTATGACAGTTATTTTTTTAGATGCCGATGGAACGCTTTTCCATCACAACGGATATATCCCACAAAGTGCTTTAGAGGCTTGTTGGAAAGCACAAAAGAATGGACATAAGATTTGTCTTTGTACGGGTCGACAAAAAATGGAAATCTATGGTGACCTATTAAAAATCAACTATGATGCATTGGTTGCTGGATCGGGTGCACATGTTGAAATTGGAGAGAACATTTTATATAACGATACCTTTAGTGAAGATCAAATGCATCACTTGGTTCCTTATTTTGTCCTCCATCATATTCCGGCCGTTTATGAAAGCTGGAACAGCCTTTATTGTACCCAATCAACTATGAATCAATTGGTCGAGCTAACCAAAAAAACATGTAAACATTTAAGTCAAGAAGACTATGAAAAGCATGGCCTTGTACAAATCATACGAAATTCAAAGGTCGTTCAATCCTTCTATGACTACCCCATTAATAAAATTACCTTTTTATCTTCTGAAACTCCCTATAAAAAGATTGAAGAGGATCTAAAGAAGGATTTTGATGTTGTCCCTGCAACCTTTGCCCCTTTAGGAAAAGAAAGCGGTGAGGTGGCTAGTCTTGATATTTCAAAAGCCAAGGGGATGGATCTTGTTTTAAAGCATTGGAACATTCCTTCTGGTGATTGTATTGCGATTGGCGATGGCTTTAATGACTTATGTATGTTTGAATACGCAAAAACCTCCATCGCAATGAAAAATGCCCATCCAGATGTACAAAAAAAAGCGGATTGGGTAACCGCTTCATTAGAGGATGATGGAATTGAGAAAGCTTTTATTCAGCTTGCTCTACTTTAAGAGAATCGTAAGGCGTACTTAAATTCGCCTCGATTCTTTTTTTATTGATTATTGCCAGCAATTCTCGGCTTGCTCGCCAATAATCATCACATCCGCAATAACAATAAATACCTAATATAACTGAGCTGGATGTAATTTCATCCACTAGGATTTCATGACTTTGCTCCTTTAATAAGCTTGGAAGCTCATCAAAAACAGACGAAAGAATCCTTTGTGCTTCACTAATATCCTGTTCTAAGCTTAAAGGGAGTGTAAGATGAATACGACGTATCCCTTGACGGGTACAATTGACTAAAATTTCCCCAACCATGGTTGCATTGGGAATCACGGTATTTTCTAAATCTACGGATTGAATGACTGTATACATCAATTCAATTTGAACAACCGTTCCTTCATAGCTTGCAATCTTTACATATTCCCCTACTTTAAAGGGCTTGGTCAAAAGGATTTGAAATCCACCTGCAACATCGGCCATATTGCTTTTTAAAGCCATTGAAATTCCTAAGGCACAGGCTGAAAAAGCACCGACAATCACATTTGAATTGACACCAAATTGATCAAGAACAAAGACGATAGTAATCAAACGAATACAAATAGAAGCCGAAGAACCTAAAAAGGTAAATACCCCAGGCTCCAAGGTTTTTTCAGAAATCTTAAGAATGACACGTTTGATAATCCGTGCAAAAATCCAACCAACGACAAAGATAACAAGAGATAATATCGCTTTAAATAGATACTCATTAAACATAGACTTATTGTACAATGGTTTTTTTATTTTTCAAGGAAAGCCTTGTCAAAGACAGGCTATCATAGTATGATTTATTAGCAAATTGGGGTATCGCCAAGCGGTAAGGCCGCAGACTCTGAATCTGCTATTCCTAGGTTCGAATCCTAGTACCCCAGCCATTATTTCGAAAAAAAATCTAAGCAATTTCTGCTTAGATTTTCTTTTTTTA
>CAVKAP010000005.1:0-38130 GCA_963654445.1 Segatella copri | reverse complement strand
CATCAATGACTCTTTTTCTGTATTTGATACACATAATCAAGTGATAATGTAGCATATAGACTGAATGACTATTTGTATCGAATTCTCTAATGTTTTTCATACCTATATTATACAGCGACCGACCGAATATAACAAGAAATATTGAGCAATTCATCCCACCACTTTCATTCTTTAGAAGTGGGGGATTTCTTGCTTAGAAAATGTTAAACCATGATATTCTTTAAATTCAGTAATAGCCTTTACATCCATCGAGTCGATATCATATCTAAGAGCATCGTCACATTCGATGGAAAATATCTTTTTAAACACATTTTTCATATCATCAGCTCTATTTGATAGATTTCTTGCCAAAAGATCGATATCACTTGTTACCCTAGCAAAATCTCCATTAAATAAAGCATACATAAAAACACCACCCTTTAATACAAATTGTTCCATATAATCCGATACAGACAATCTATATATGGTTCTTTCCAATCCATACATAAGTAAAACTTCTTGCATTGTTTTTTCACTAGCAACAGCCTGCTTTTTCAATCTAGCTTTAATGGTTGTTGCACTAATCATATGAGTACCTCCAAATAGTTCTTCAACGTTTTGTCACATTTCATTAGCGCCGCATACTTCAGTAGCTGATTAAGATTTCGATTCTTTCTTTGAAGGTAATTAACAAGAATTTCCTTTGTTTCTTCGATTCCAACTCTTTCTTTATAAAAGATAATATCAACAACCGTCTTTTCGATATCATAAATCTTAAATTCATTGTTTTCTTCTCTTATCGTTGTTACACCGAGGGAATGTCTATCATTGGTATAATAATGGATGTTTATCTGTGGCCAATCAGGCATCGTTGATATCTTCGCCTTTCTAGGAATCGCTACATCAACTGAATCTGGTATAAATGTTGTTAAGCAATAATAAGAGGCTGCACTCAACAAACAAATAACTCCTTTTGGGGCATAAGCTTTTGCATAATAAAAATCAGATTCCTCTCCACGATATTCAGCATTTTCAAAATAGCTTTTCGTTAATTTCACAAGCTTTCCCTCATCGACCATCTTAGCTATCTTATATTGCGAAAAGTGTTTGTTTTTAAGATCAGTCATGGAATAAATTTTTTGATTATCAAAAAGTATTCTTTCTCCATTCATCTTCTTCACCTCTTTTTAATTTATATTCGGCATAATTGGTTTTTGCCGAATTTCAATTAAATAATGTATTCTGACTATGTTTTTGTCAACCTTTTCGAATAGTAAAAATGAGTCCTTTGATCTTCATTCTTTAAGAAGCCTCCTCACTTCTTTTTTTGTAAAAAATATACATCTAGAGAAAAGAGCGTCTAAGCCGCTCTTTCTTTCAGTTTCTCTTCTAATACATATCGATAACGAAATTCTTCGACATCTTGTAAACCAATATAAAATAACTGATTAATATCTTCTTGATTAAAAAGATAAAAGTGTTTTGAATCAATCACACCTTCTGGCCATAGTACAGCCGCATAATCATATACATCCTTTGAACCAATTTGGTTTTGAACGCGACCTGTAATCATTAAACGTTTACTTCCTTCTTTTAATGTAATTACAGATCCCAATGGTAATAATTCTTTCATTTTTTTAAAGCCTTTCTATTTTCAATCACAATACTAATATGAAACCTTTACCTTAAATCCCAGTCCAGCAATAAAACCAAGTTTACTTCCAAATTCCCATTCCTTCGAACTATGATGATAAGAAATATTTGCTTCAGCACTCCCAATCGATCCAGAACCAGTGACAGATACCTTTGCTCCAAAACAGTTAAAGGAAGCTTCTACTTCTCCTTTTAAAGCACTTGCTCCAACCCCTAAATCGAAGCCTTGTTCTGCTTTTGATAAAACGGCTTCACATTTTGCGTAGACGGTTCCTACTTGTCCAGATGCATAGGCTCTTCCATAAATATTACTTGTTCCAACGCGAGCTCCCATTGTACCACTCAATAAGCTAAGGGATGCATCCGCTTTTAAAGAAAGACTAGGATCGAATTTCTTCTCTTTATAAAGCGTACATTCAGTATTTGCTTTTAAACGAAACTTTCCTACGTCTGCATCAATATAAGCACTAGAATACTTATTCGCATTCGATAATCGACATTGACGATACGAATAATTCATAGACAGGCTTGCATTTCCAATGCTTCCATCCTGCTGCAAAATATTTTTTAAATTTGGTTTTACATTTCCACTTTTATAAAAGTAACCTGGTTCTAGATACTTTTTAAGGATTGAAGTTTCTGTTTTTTCGATTTCTAAAGAGGAATTTTTAAAATATTGCGATAAATTTTGGAGCCGTGTTTGTATCTTGCCATGTCTAAAATACAATTGATTATTTTTTAAACTCGGATAACCTTGAATATAACGAGACAATTCATTGGAAATTATTTGATAATGCTGGCTATCAACCTTCATCTTTATTAATCTCCATCATTTGTTGATAAGATAAGTCTATGATACCTTGAATACTTGAAGATAAGCTTGCTTCCTCTTCTTTTGTCATCGTTACATTGGATAGATTCTGAAGCAATTGATTGAGATATCGAATTAAATCTTCATAATAAGATATCGCATTCATCACAGACCACTTGAAAGAATTTGTTCATTTTCTTGGTATGAAATTGCGGTTTGATTTAAAAAGCTTGCATAATCATCTAAAGCTTGTACATAAGATTGAAAGACAGGCTTTAAGCTTTGAAATTGTGATTGTAAAGATTGCGAAGCTGGTGAATCCCAAATGGATTGAAGCTGATCCATCTTTTGATTTACTTCTAAAAATATGCTCTGAACTTCATTTTCTAATGCTTTCATTTCTTGAGAGTAGGACAAAACCTCATCACTTGATATCATTAATCCATTCATAAATCACCTACGCTAAACGGCTTGCAGCCATTGTTCTTTCATTTTGTAAAGCTTCGTATTGCTGAGCACAGGTTTGTAAATAATTTCCATATTGTTCAACAACCTCCTTCATACGATTCAATTGAGGATGGAAAGAATCCAATTGTTGAATAAATGCTTGATTGTCCTTTCCTTTCCAAATGGTTTCTAATTGGTGCATCGTACTATAAATTCTTTGTACCGTTGTTTCATATTCACTCGCTTTTAATTTTAAATAGCTCGCACTTTGATGTACGTCTTCCATTGAAATATTTATTTTCATAGTTCCTCCAGTTAAAATTCATATTTCTAATTTTAAATTGCATACAAAATAAGTAAGATGGTATCGCCACTTACAACACCATTTTCTTTCCATGTTTTCTTCGGATTTATAACGCCTTTTTGATCCATTGAATAAAGGATGATATGTGAAGCAGATTGGATGTTCCAACATTCTCTCACCTGTTCAATAAAGGATTCAATAAGGTAATTCTCATCAATCCGGATTTGATGGAGCTCTTTTTGATAAAAAAGGCGAAAATAAAGATATAGTTCATTCATCATTTAATTCAATCATTGTTTGATTGGTCCAATAAACCATTTTTGTTCTTAATTGATAGGGGCATTTTCTTTTGATAAGATGGGAGAAATCAGAAAGACCAAGCCCGATCCACAAAATATCAAAATCATATTGATTTTCTATATATAAAGGCTCTTGATAAAATAGATTGGATTGGTTTACATAAATCACATAAAGATCTGCGCTTTGATTAAAATCAAAACGATAGCTCAATAAGGGATTTATCTCTAAAAATTTTTGGATTTTATTAAAGATCCATTTTTCACAAGATTTTTGAGCATATAGAATCAATAAAGGATTTTCTCTTTTCCATAGAACCGTTTGTCCATTTGAAGGATCTTTTCCAAGAACATATTGTTTATCCAAACGCTGTATTCTTTTTATATCCATTCTTTTCGGAGCTTTTTCAATAAAGCGACAAGTGAGGATTTCCTGTTGATCTTGTACTAAGGCTAAATGTGAATTCGTTTTAATTTTTGGGATTTTTAGGACATTAAAGAATAAACGAATCGCATCAATATCTAACCAAGATAAACTAATCAGTACTCCATCCATACAATCTTGATGAAAGGTTAACCAAGGATTAGAAATCAAATATAAAAGTCGAAATTTTGGATTCGAATAGTTTTGAAACTCCTCTTTATTTGAACAATTAATAATTAATGTACCAGACTCATTGTCAATTTGATCATAGGAGTCTATATTTCCGTCCACATAATCCTTCAATTCTGTATATCCCATACACAAAATCAACTCTTCTTGATATTGTGCTACAAAGGAAGAAAGAAAGAGCTTTAGCTCCATTTCATTGGACCAATATAAATACATCTTTTCCCCTTTTTTCATTTCATAATCCACTTGCCTTTGATGACTTGGATCGTCAATTTTTAATAAAGCTTTCATACTTGCTTGCTCTAATAAATCAGGACAGAGAATCCACCTTCTTTTTTTCTTTTGGGTAAAAATTTGTTGTGAACACCATTCTAAAATACTTTGCGTTTCATATTCCTTAGAAGCAATCATTTGATCATTATCATCCACCTCACACCAAACAGGATGCTTACAATCAAAGATTTTCTCATGTAAATAATCACCCTTTCCTTCCGCATACTTTTGATCTGCAAACAAAATAAATTGTCCAGCCTGTTTTAAATACGCTGCTTTTCCATCATGTATCACTTCGCGACTATCTGCTTCACTATTCACTTTCAAACAAACTTGAAAAGAAGAGTTGGACCAGATTTGTTCATCAATAACACCCATTGGTTTTTGGGTACAAATTAATAAATGAATTCCTAAGGAGCGTCCAATACGAGCCATTTCTTTTACACGAATGGCACAATCCGGATATTGACTTTTAAATTCTGCATATTCATCAAAGATCACAAAAAGATGTGACATCGGTTTTTCTTTATATGAATTATAAAAATCAATATGAGCTATCGCATTTTGTTTCTCTAGTAAGAAATCACGTAATATTCTTTGTCTTTTTTTGATTTCAAATTCCATGCTTTGCATCCAACGATTGATGGAGTGCTCCTCTAAATTCGTGACCATTCCTGCACAATGCGGATACATATAAAAGGCTTGTCCAAATGCACCTCCTTTAAAATCAATTAAGATGTATTGAAGCTGATCTGGATTGTTCTTTAAAAGCAATTTCATGAGTACACTTGAAAGCCATTCTGATTTTCCAGATCCTGTCATACCTGCAACAATTCCATGCGGTCCTTGTTTCCCATCTTTAAAATCTAAGAAAATTTTCGTTCCTTCACTAGATGTGCCAATATCCACCTTTAAGCTTGCCTTTGGATTTTGCCAATACAATGTAAAATTTTCCATTTGATTTCTCTGAATTGGAATTTTGCTGTGATTAATATAGGAACGAATTCTTTCAAAGTATGATTCTTTCTTTTCTAAGGCTTGTGAATAATAAATCCATGTTGCTTCTTTTTTCCATGAACAATCCTTAATCCTTGAACAAAGAATATATTCATACGAAGGGTCTAAATGTTTCTTTAGAATATTCCATTCCTCAAGTGAACGCGCTAAAAGACGCATTCGATTTAATTGACAATAAGCTAAAGAAAAGAGACGATCCGTCTTTTTTAAATCCGGGTCAATCCACACCCATTTTTCTTCTTTAGAAGGTTTTTGCCACAACCATTGAATAAATAAAATCAATGGTAAATCGTCATCCTCCTTCAACAGAACATTCTTTTTATTTCGCTGTAAAAATTGATTTCTTAATATAGGCTTTTCCCATTCATTTATTTCGTTATTGACCTTTTGAACTAATTCATCCTCCTTCTGACTATAGGAAAGCTTAGAATGCTGGACTTCAATCCATTGCCCCTTTTGTTTCCCCATCCATAAAGGATGTTTGATGCCATAGGTATATTCATTCCATTTTAAACACTCGTCCTTCGTCTTTTCTTCTTGCTCCAAAAAAGCTTGACGACATCCCCATATTTCACTCTTCTTCTCTTGTAAATAGGAAAGATACAATTCCTTGCGCTTGTTTTCATTCAATGAAATCTCTTTGATTCGTTGTTTATGATTCCAGATCCCATAAGAGAAAAAGGCAAGAAACATAGATCCACTCGTCATCATCATTGTTTTCAGCTGGTCTATGGATTCTGGTTCCATCCAATACCGAAGAATGGAAAAAAGTAACGAAGAGATAAGAATTGATAAGCTTGAACCGATTGAATTGAACAAATGAGGCTTTTTTTGTGAATAAGCAGAAACCGGCATTTCAATTTCCATTTTTAGAATTGAATGGTTAATTTCTATACTTTTATCCTGTATAGTCCAAGCACCACTGGATTTATAGGAAAGAGTGAATGGTACAAAATCGGAAATTATTCGTTGATTGATTAAAAGAAAGTTATGGAAGAAAAAGAAGCGTAGATTGGCCATACAGATTTCATCTGCGTCCTTTAGTTTTGATGTTTTTATTCTTCTTGAATTCAGATAAGTTCCATTTTTACTCGAACAATCATGGATAAACCAAACCTTTTCATCGTTTGAAAAATAAGCATGCATATTAGATAACAAAGGGTATTTAAAGCTTAAATCACAGCTTGTATTTCTTCCGATTTTATATTCCTTCATCGGTAAAATCGACCATTCTTCCTCTAAAAAAAGATAATGCTTGGATTCAATTTGAATGGATTGCCCTTTTTTTAGTTTTGCTTGAAATTTATCCTTTTCTAAAACACATTGTTTCTGTTTGATATAGATGAAGAACCCTTCATATTGAATCGATGAATTGACATTCAAACAGTGACAAAAAGTCTGGTCATAGATGAATAAGCTATCCATGAAGCCTCTTAAACCAATTCTTAATCCATTCTAAAAAGCTTGTTTTGTCTTTTTTTGTATAAGTAATCGTTTTCTTTATCGTTCGTATCTTCCCATCTTTATTTTGTGCTCGACATTCAACCTTGCAGCTTTTCCTTGAAGAAAATTCATAATAGGTATTGCCAAATTGATCTTTCTCACATTCCTTTAAATTGATTTTTTCCCCATCAATACGAATCCAATTAAATTTCTCTTCACCTGATTCACTCTGGTATAAAACAATTCTACAAAGAACGTTTTTTCCTTTTTCTTTTGTAAAAACAGAAATCTTTGGTTTTGAAATTCTGGTGATTTTCTGATTTTTTTGTTCTAAATGAAGCTGTTGGTTTTCATCAATTGACCATGTGCGATGATTAATTGTATATTGATTATTTGATAGAGTTGCATCCTTAGATTCGACAACATTCATATTGTGCGTTACAACTGGCTTTAATAAACTTTCTTTTTGTAGCGTCCAAGTTTTCTGAGTACAATTTCCAAGCTCATCAAAGCTTTTGACATTCACTTCTAAAAGATCATTGATCGAAAGATGATCAAGAGCTTCCTTTAAAGAAGCATAATAAACCGGCATGCCATTTTGTTTAAAAGAAAGTGAAACCTGTCCATCCGATTGTACAGATAAATTCATTCCATTTTTATAGATAAAACGATCATTCATTCGATCTGAACCATTGTATAAATCTAAATTCGGACCTTGTGCATCAATACGTACTTGAATCAGATCCGTTGCACTCTCAGAAAAAGAATCTTCAACAATCCCTTCCACCTCATATACAATATCTTGCCCTTCTACCTTTGTTAAAGTAAGAGACTCTGTATTCTCTAGAACCTGTTCACTATTTCCATTACGAATCTTTAATACACTCGATTGAATAAAGTCCCCCTCAACAAGAACATTCACTTCAACATCTTGATTGCTGTAAACAGAGGAAGGGATAAGTCGAATGCTCGGCTTTTGATTTGAGTAGGAAAATACAAGATGATTACTTTTCAAAGAAGGATTTTCCTTATTTTCTAGATACAAATCATACATTCCATTACGGCTAAGCTCTAAAGAAGAGGTTGCTTCTAAACGATCTTCAATCCCATCATAAGAAACAACTAAATTCCAATCGGATAAGTCCGAGATTGAATAGCTTAAATCAATCTTTGATTGGCGCGTCATATTTCCAACGATAGATGAAGACAATGTAGGAGATTCTACTTGATGTATACGAATGGTTCGAATACTTTCCAATCCCTCTTGATCAAAGGCAACAATGGTAATAAATTGATTCGATTTTGAAATCTTGATTGAACTTTCTTCTTCTATTTTTTGTGATTTCCCATCAATCTCAACAGAAGCACTTTTAAAGTTATCATCGGTAATTTTTATATCGATAAATCCATCATCAGCCATCCATAAATCTTCTTTAACTTCTTGTGTTTTAAAGCTTACCTGAATTGATGGTGCTTGATTTGCTGGTTCAAGCGAATATGGATTTAAAGGATTCATCAATAAAGAAATCAGCAATAAATTTTTCATTTTACTTCCTCCCAAATCATAAATAACGACTTCCATTCCTCTTGGTCTTGATAGCTTTCAATTAAAGAAATCGGTAAAGACAAATCTGAAACATTTTTGGTTTTTAAAAACAGCGCATATTCTAAATATCTACAAGCAATTGAAGCATTCATCTTATCCATATTTTTGCTCATAAGCTCTCCCATTTTTTCAAAGGCTTCTTTCGAAAGAGGGATTTGTTCATTTAATAGAAAGCTTAATAAATCATCCTCATAGCTAAATAAATTTTTATCCAACAAATACGAAACATAAGATTCAATCCATTCCTGTGATGGAATTTCGCCTAAAATCTGATATGTCACAAACTCATATTCTCTTAGATTATCTCGATGCCTTTTTGGAATTCGTTTCAGAATATAAGAACAAATTTTTTCATCATGTGTTTTATTTGCATCCTTGATTAATTTTTTCGATATTTTAAAATCTTCAAAAAGTGCATCATCTAGCCATTCATTATCAATCCACATATATAAATGATCTGTATCATTTTCTTGATTTGTACTTTGGTAAGCAATCGTAAAATCTTCTTTTCTTCGATTCTTTAAATATTTTTCAAGTGGATCATTTTCTATACTTTCCATCTGTTTTATAAAACATAGAGACAGACTAATGACTAAAAAAAGGATAAAACAGCGTTGAACATGCAAAAGACATAAAAATTGTCGCCTCATTTTTTTAAAGCATGCATGTTTTAACAAAAGATAGAAAAGATTTTTTGGATATAAATAACGAATCAAAGAATAGAAGGCCTGCGCATCAAGTCCAAATTCCCTTTGATTAGCTTTATCCTTAAAATTAAACGTTGAAGCACTCACAATCCTTTGACAGTCTTTTTCAATACATGAATTAAAATCAATTAAATAAAGTTGATTTTCTTTCAACAATAGGTTTTGCGGCTTTAAATCCACATAGACATAATTTAATGCATGAACCTGCTCCAACAGAAAATAAGATGTTAATAGAATATTTTTCCTTAAATTGAACCATTGAAGGCTATGTTTTTTCTTATATTCATTTAAAGGAATGCCATCAATCCAGGTTTCAATTAATACAAAGTAGGATGCTGTTTCATAAACATCAATCAATTCCGGTACAAAAGGACAATGCAGCATCGACAACAAATCCACTTCGACATGGAATTGATGAATCGCCAAAGGATTGGCTTGTTTTAAGACCATCTTTGATACATACCTTTTCCCGGTTAATTCATCTCGAACCAAATCAACGCTTGTATTACAATCAACTTTTAAGTTTTCTTCTTTTTTATATCTTTGATTCATTCTTGAAAGAATATGGCTTCCGTATTTGCGAATCGGATATGCATATTATTTTTTAAGCGCATTTTTCGAACGACCTTCTTTTCCTCAAGATAGGTTCCATTACTCGATTTTAAATCTTGAATGTAATACCTTTGATTCTGGCAAGTGATTTTGGCATGCTTTTGAGAAATTTCAGAATTCTGAATACGCAGATCACAGGCCATCGAACGACCTATTAAATTCACTTCATGTAATAAGTCATATCGTTGTCCTTCAATCATTAAATAGGCACAATCACGATTAACTTGCCCCAACAGCATCGTCTGTTCCTGTTGTTCTTCCTGCATTGGAAGCTGTATACTTTCTTCTTGGTAGATTGGATGCATGGGTTCTGAAACACGAAAGCTTTTGTTTTTATGCTTAAAGAAAAAAGAAAACTTTTTTGGATAATACTTTCGTTGAATGGCTTCTAAGCCTAAAATTAAATTGGATAAGGTAAATTCTTTACTTTGAGAAAAAACAATGAAAAAACCTGGAAGCTCATAAGAGGTCGTTGTCTGAAAGCTTTTTGATAAAATTTCAATCCATTTTCTTAAAACTTCCTCTTGCATAAGCTTACTTTGTCTTTTAATTGGTAATGAAACAAAATGAAACGTATCACCATAAACACCAACATAAACAAAATTTGGATCCATTAAAATCGCCTTATCTCGATTGGCTGCGACCATATCATCAAACAATTGATGAAAAAATAAATAACCCTCCTCTTTTTCAAATACATGTTGTTTTAAGACATCACTTAAGCGAATGAATCCGTTAATGGAATAGCAAATCACTCCCTTCTTTTCATCCATTAAGACACACGGAATACAGGATGCATCAATTTTCATGAGTTGAAAAACAGAAGAATCCAATTCATTGAGATTTTTAATTTTTAATTTGAGCTGTTGTGAATCTTCGTAAATCAATTCAATCAATTCATCCATTTTGATCACCTCATTGTGTTGTCTATTATCTATTACGTTTTTCAGTGACAAAACTGACAAAATCTTTTAAACTTTTTTTATGAAAAAATGGAATCAGCTACATATTTATTTTTTACAACCCCTTCTTAATCTCATGCCTCTATTATGGATTGATATTTTTTATGATAACTATACGTTTTTAGCCAACCATCATCATTTCTTCTTTGTGTTTTGTTGGACATTAAGTACACTTTATGGCTTTTATTTTTATGCACTTGACTATTGGAATCAAAATTCGATTCCTTATCATAAAAAAAAACACACCGTTGCATGCTTCGGTATGTTTCTGGTTGTTTTGATTCCTTATCAAAACCATTATTCAATTTTAAATGATTGTCATGTTTGGCTCTTTATCCTTAGCTTTTGCCTATATCTAAGTGAATGGATAAGAATAACGATCACAAACCATCAAAGGACAAAAAAGGATTGCCAATTTTTGTTTATCGCATTCCTTCTTTGTTTGAGCAGCTTTTTTGTTCTTGGTTCTATGACGGCCTTTACCGAATCCATCACATCCCTTGTTATGAATGCTTGCCTCTATTCTCTTTCAAGGAAAACCGATTAAACCTGTTCATCAAATTGAATTTGTTCAAGCTTATCCAAATACGCCTCTGCTTTTTTCACAAAACACATACGGTTTCCTTGATCAACAACCTTTTTGAAATACATTTCAGCCACTGGATAATCTTCTTGTACATAAGAAATCAGTGCAATATAATAAGCCGAATCAACCTGTTGAAAAGGAAAACGGGCTCTTTGTAATGAAGATAAATAGTACTTTTTGCATGTATTTAAATCCCCATTCATCAAATTTAACTTATTTTGTACAGTCCCCATCTCTTCACTAGGTATGAAAACACTCGATAAACCAAGAGATCCATTAAGCTTTGCTAACTCTTCCTTACAGCGTTCTAAGGATTTTTCATCCTTTAATAAATAATAAATATAAGACATCAAGGTCCAATATTGAATATTCGTATTTCGATCTTTTCTAGGCATTAAGGCTAAAACATCTTGTGCCAATTCTGGATCATCCATATAAATCAAACATTGAGCCAATGTCACATGCATTCTTAAATGTGTTTTATACTTTGATTGAGAATAATAGATAATGGCAGAAGCACAGGCTTCTGGATCACAATTCTGAACCAATAAAGAGAGAATTGGCAATTCATTCGTTGCCTTATATTTAAGAATAATATTAAAGGAAAAAACAAAGACCATAAAAATTAAAATTAAAAAGGTCATATTGTTGACAAGAAAAAGCACAAAGGTTGCTGCCACAATACCTAAGAGATAGATTGCTTTAATCTTTAAGGAATTCTTCTTACAGGCTTGTCCAACACATTGATATTCCTCATGCAATGGATGATTAATCTTATATAAACGTAAAATTTCATCATCTGAATTTGGATGGGATAAGCCATAATTTTTCTTTTCTCGATACAATTGAATCATTCCTACAATACTAACAAGAATCGCTGGAACTAATAAAGCGATGCCTAAAAGTAAAAAGAAATCCGGCAAAAAGAAAACTAAGATAACAACAATTAATGGACTCATATTCCATTTTGAACCCGCTAATTGCGTTAAACGTACAATATTCACGATACCAGCAATCGATATACCGGACATGATATAGACAAGGTAGGGATTATCCTCAATAAATTGAACCACTTCACTTGGATACATCGTTGCATAGATTTCACTTCCTTGCCATAAGGAAATGACACCTAAAAGAAATCCAACTACAAATGAAATGAATAAACTTAACAAATGTGATTTACACCGATATTTCCACATTATAATCTCCGACCTTCTTTATCTTTTTTTATAATTCGCGCAGGAACACCTACCGCTGTCGCATAGCTTGGAACATCCTTTAAAACAACGGCATTTGCACCAATACGACAATTCTTCCCAAGCGTTATATTTCCTAAACATTTTGCTCCAGAACCAACATAAGCGCCATCCTCTAACGTAGGATGCCTTTTTACCTCTTGAGAGCCTACACCACCAAGTGTTACCCCATGATAGAGCTGACAATCGTCACCAATAATGGCCGTTTCACCAATCACAACACCCATGCCATGATCAATAAATAATCCTTTTCCAATTTGGGCACCTGGATGAATTTCAATACCTGTTTTTCGTCGAGCACGCTGTGAGATCCAACGTGCAAAAAAACGATGATTATGTACCCATAACCAATGTGCTTTTCGATAAGAGCGCAAAGCAATCATATGAGGATATAAAAAATACACTTCTAATTTTGATTTTGCGGCTGGATCACAATTCATCGTTCTTTGAATATCATATTTTATATTTTGAAAATAAGACAATTTTCCCATAAGGCAAGTTTATGTTATTTTCCTATAAAATGCAAGAAAAGCGTTTATTCAACGCTTTTCAAGCTATCCACCATTTGTATCCTTTGAAGCTTTTTCCGCATAAAAAATTCAACACAAAGACCAAACAGAAGAGTTAGACATAGAGCATACAAATAGCTTGGAATTGAAATTGTTCGACCAAACATGACATAATCCATTTCAACCATTCGCATGATGAAATGATGCAAGATACATCCAATCGGCATACCACATAGAGCTCCTAAGAATACAAGTACATTATTTTCCTTAAAAATATAGCCTCGTACTTCTTTTTTTCGAAAACCTAACACCTTTAGGGTGGCGATTTCTCTTTGTCTTTCCGAAATATTCACTTGAATCAAATTACTCAAAACCACAAATGCGAGCAGCATACTCGATATAATCAATGCCCAAACAATCACATCTAAGCCTTCTACCATATGATTGAAATTTTGAAGGGTCGTATCATAAAAGGTAATTCCACTCACATTGGCATAATTGGCCAATTCCTTTTGAAAGGCTTCTTTGTCTTTTTTTGATCCTTTCAAATCAATAAGAATGGATTGTTCTTTTGGATTCGTTCCAAAATACTTTATGTAACAAGCCTTAGTCATAAATACGGAATGATGAATATACATTTCATTGATTCCAGTAATTGGAATCTTTTTATAGGTTCCATCTTCTCCTTGAACCTTCAAGAAATCTCCTACGCTAAGATTTAAATTCTCCGCACATTTTTCAGAAAGGACAATGCCATCATCCGATAAACGAATTCTTTTTTTATCTTTTCGATTTCTTAAATGAATCCAAGGAAAGACATCTTCTTTCTTTTCAAATATTTGAATATTTACGGATTCCTTCTGTTTTGAAGCTGATACCTCACCATTGTACATATAAATCAAATTCGCTCTTTTTACTGATTTATTTTCTTTCATTTGATTCAATAGTTCTTGAGAGGCTGTCCCATCTTCAATTTGCGCATAGCCATCATATTTTAAGATTTCATAAAAATGCAATTGCACAATATCCTTAATCGAATCACGAATCCCAAAACCAGTGACCAATAGTGCCGAACAGCCAGCAACACCAATGACGGTCAAAATAAAACGTTTTTTATAACGTACAATATTACGAACTGTTACCTTCGTATTAAAGCTCAATCGCTTCCATAAAAATGGAAGCCTTTCAATAATGGTATTTTTTCCTAGCTTTAAAGCTTTCGGACGCATCAGTTGTGAAGGATATTCCTTCATATCATTTCGACAGGATAAATAACTTGTTAATAACATACCAATCATAAAGGTAATCGAAGAAGAAGCAATCAAAGAAACTGGAATGCGCATCTGCATAGAAGGTAAGATATACATCATCTTCCACGTATTATAAATAATTGGAGGAAAGGTGATTAAGCCAATGATTGTACCTAGAACTTCTCCTAAAACCGTCGCAATTCCTGCATAAATCAAATATTTTGCACAACATTGTCTTTGCGTATAGCCTAAAGCGCGCAAAGTTCCAATTTCATTTCGTTGTTCATCGACCATTCGCTTCATCGTTGTCATACAAACTAGAGCTGCCACAAGGATAAAAAACAAAGGAAAGATACGACCAATGGCTTTCATCTGATCAACGGTTGCTTCATAGGTCACCGAGGCATAATGGGATTGACGATCTAAGATCGTCCATTTCACCTTTGAATAAGCCTTCAAATTCTTTTGTGAATCCTTCACCTCTTCCAAGCCTTTTTCAATTTCTTCTTTTTTTGCTTCAAGATAGTCTTTTGAGCTTTCTAAATAATCTTGACTTGTCTTTAAAGAAGACTCATAGATTTCATTGCCTTCTAACCATTCTTGTTTAGCTAAAGTCAATTGTTTGGCGGATGCATCCAAAAGAGCTTGCCCTTGATTGATTTGATTCTTCTTTTCTTCCATCACAAGCTTTTGTGCCTTTAATTCATTGTATTGCGCTTCAAGCTTGGCAAGACTTCCATTTAAATCTTGAATGCCTTTATCTTTTAGCTGTTGATTCACTTGTTCCTTTTGACTCTCACAATTTTCGATTTCTTGTTTACATTGCTCGATACTTGAACGAATACAATTTTTTAGATCAAGGACTGAATTCTCTTCATTTAAACCATAAGAGCTTCCATATTCGAATAAGTCAGGACAATCCTTTAATAAGGTAGTATCTGAACAAGAAATTGAATCAAGAAGCGATTGATATTCATCAAGCTTTAATGAAAGCCCATCCCTATATTTTTGAAGACCTTCGATTTGTTCATTCAAATTCTTTAATTCATTGATTGAATTTGTGATTTGATTTTCTGCGCTTACAATTTCATCATAATAGGAATTCACTTGTTCTTTTTGTTTTGAAAATGACTGAAGCGTTTGATGATACACTTTTTCATTGCGGACAATTTCATTCCAGCCTTCATTTAAACGATTCTTTTCCTTATAAAACTGTTCATTGATTTGAACTTCTTTTGTATTCAGCTCATCCTCTGAAGTCTCAAGCTGCTCTAAACCCGATTGAAGATCAGCTTCCATTTGATTGGCTTGTTCTAGACCCTCTTTGATTTGATTGGTCTTTTTCTTCGTTTGAATGGAAGCAACCTTTTGAATTCTTTTTTTAACTTTCTTGATATAGTCTTTATAATCATCTGAGAAACAATAATAATCTTGTCCCTTTGTCGTTAAAATATTTACTTCGGTATATACCTTTGTTGAAAAAGCATCCGTTGGAAGATATAAATACGTACGTATTGCTTGATTGGATAAGGTACTATTTTCCTTTGTCTGATTTAAATAAAGAGGCGTATCCACTAAACCAACAATTTTTACTGAATCCACTTTTATGCCATCGTTTGAAAATCGGACTGTATCTCCCAATCGAAAACCATTTTCTAATTCCGTTCCACATTCTGCCAAGGCTTCCTTATTATTTTTTGGTAAGCGCCCTTCTTTTAAAACAAATTGATTTATACTTTGATTTTGATTGTATGCATGAAGTCGAGTAACATAGGTCTTCTTTCCACTTTGGGCTAACACATCCGCAAAATAAGAGCCCTCTACTGTTTTTATGCCTTTAATCTTTTGAATTGCCTTGATATCATCTTTATCAAATCCAACATTTGAATAGATGGTAAAATCCTTTAAATTTTGACGATCATTATAGGCATCTACACTATAGCCCATGATTGGACTTGTTCCTGCTACACCTACAAAGAAAGCAACCCCAATGGCCACGATCGCTAAAAGTGAAAAAAACCGTCCTTTACTTTGTTGGATCAAGCGAAGAATATTTTTTAAATACGTTTTATTCATATTTACCACTCTATCTGATCAATATCCTGCGGATATTCATTATTGACAATGGATTCAATCTGTCCACTCTTAACATGAATGACTTGATCCCCCATTGGACATAAGGCTAAATTATGCGTGATGATCACAATGGTCATTTTTTGGGTTTTTGACATTTCTTGGAGCAGCTTTAAAATTTGTTTACCGGTTTTATAATCAAGAGCTCCAGTCGGTTCATCACAAAGCAAAAGCTTTGGATTTTTTGCCAAGGCTCGCGCAATGGCCACTCTTTGTTGCTCACCACCACTTAATTGACCAGGAAAATTAAACAAGCGATCCTTTAGACCGACCTGCTCTAAAATACTTTGGGCATCCAAAGGATTTCGACTGATTTCACAAGCCAGTTCAACATTTTCTAAAGCCGTTAAGTTTTGGACTAAATTATAGAATTGAAAGACAAAGCCAATGTCAAAACGACGATAATCCGTTAATTCTTTTTCATTCATCGCATCAACCTGACTTCCATCAACAAGGATTTCACCCGAGCTTACTACATCCATACCTCCTAATAGATTCAATATAGTACTTTTCCCTGCGCCTGAAGCTCCGGCAATAATGACAAGCTGTCCTTGATTGATTGAAAAGGAAACGTCATCCAATGCGTTAATCGTAATCTCTCCGACCTGATATTGTTTTTTTACATGTTTTAGTTCTATGTAACTCATACTAAAATTGTACAAAAAAAGTCTTTTATTTAAAAGACTTTTCGGTTTCCATCTTCTTGAACTTCAATCACAAAATCAAATAGATTGGCCTTTGTCGCAAGATAAAAATCAGCTTCAGGAAATACATCATTTTCAGGATCTAAAAATTTCTTTCCATCGCTTTCTTTTAAGGCTTCAATTTTTTTCTCTAAATCAAATTCTTTTCCTTCTAATAAACTTTGAATATATTGGGCACAATATACATCTTCATCACAATGGGTCTTTCCTTGATTTCCCATCGCAACCAAAGAAACAAAATCAGGATTTTTCTTTTGAATATAATTGGCAATGGCTTTGGCATTAACCAAGGCACCGGTAATGATCAAATCTGCATTTTTTGCATTAACAATTCCTTGGGTTCCAGCCGAGGTTGTATGAATACAGGTTTTTCCTTTCAAATCAACGGCTTGAATCTGACTCGGCGAATTCCCAAAATCACAGCCTTGGACCTGTTTCCCTTCTCGTTCACCAAATAAAACCCAATCCGGATGATCTTTTTTCAATTGAAAGGCCGTTTCTAATTGCCCAATGGGAATGATTCGTTCTACACCCTTTGAAAACAAATACGCCTCTAAGCTAAACGCACGAAAGACATCAATAATAACAGTTAAGCCTTTGGCCTTCTTGGCCCCTTCAATACATTCTAAAATTTGAATTTCCATCTTTAACACCTTCTTACTCTTCGCTTAAAAGACGATTCAAGACTGTTGCCACCCCATCGCAATCACAAGAGGGAGCAATCTCCTTGGCAATTTCCTTTAAAGAATCAACCGCATTATCCATCGCAATTGGATAATCAACGATTTGTGCCAATGGATAATCATTCATCGAATCACCAAAGCTATAGCTTTGATCACAATTTAAGACATTCATCAAATAAGAAGCTGCCTTATCTTTACTTGAATTCAAACAAAAATATTCAAGATGATTGGTTGATGAATGCACTTCGTAAGAAAAATGTTCAGACCTTTCAAGTGCATAGTCATAATCCTCTTCTTTATTCATCCACATTTCAATCTTTACAACCCCTTTATAGCAATCATCCCGTGCTTGAATGGAGGAAGGTTCAATTCCTGATTCGATAAAATAGTTTCTTAATTTGTTATAAGATAAATCTAGATTGGTATGATCCCACTTTTGAAGATCATATTCAATACATCCCTTTTCTAAATGTTGGACTAAATCCTCTACGACATCTTCGGGAATGGTATTGTGAATCAACAATTGATCTTTATACAATAAAACCGCTCCGTTACAACAAATATACGCATCAAAAGACATATCACGAATTTCTTTCGGTAAAAAGCCATAGGACCTTCCACTTGCCACGCAACAAATCCATCCCTTCGATTGTGCTTTGGCGATGGCTTGTTTCACTGCCAAGCTCACTTTTCCTTTGTTTGATGAATAAATAGTTCCATCAATATCAAAAAAAGCAATTTTCATTTTTTTCTCCTTTATTATAAAAAAACACCCATAAAGGGTGTGTCTTACATAAATGGCGGAGCCGGTGGGATTCGAACCCACGGGGCCGTTAAGCCTACCCGAATTCCAATCGGGCCCGTTATGACCACTTCGATACGGCTCCAAGCTCATTTATCATACTAAATCATCAAATCAATGTCAAACTTGATTCATTGATCTAAAACCACCTCTTTGAATAGCTTTCCAATGGATTCATGAATGACTAAATCTGCTTTTGAATCCATTTGCGTTTGATCTCGATTAATCAAAACCAAATGTTTTCCATGGAAGTATTGTAGAAGTCCTGCTGCTGGATAAACGACTAAGCTTGTCCCTCCAACAATTAATAAATCCGCTTGTTCAATCGCTGAAATGGCGCCATACAACGTATTTTCATCCAAGCCTTCTTCATAGAGCACTACATCTGGTTTAATAGTCCCATGACATTTTTTACAACGCGGAATTCCTTTTTCATTCCTTAATGCCATCGTTTCTTTCAATGAATAATGGGTATGACAATCACAGCAGGTATTTCGAAGAACAGAGCCATGAAGCTCATAGACCTTTTTTGATCCAGCCTTTTGATGAAGACCATCGATATTTTGTGTAACAACCGCCTTTAATTTTCCTTCTTTTTCTAGCTTTGCCAAGGCTTTATGTGCATCATTGGGTTGAGCATCTGGAAAGATCATTTGATTAAAATAAAATTCATAAAACTCTTCGGGATTGGACTCAAAGAAGCTATGACTGATCATCATTTCAGCCGGATAGCGATATTTCTTTTTATAGAGCCCCTGATCACTTCGAAAATCGGGAATATGACTTTCGGTCGATACACCAGCGCCTCCAAAAAATACAATGGATTGGGCTTGGTCGATCCAATTCTTTAAACATTCTTTTTCATTCATGTTTTTTCTCCTATTTTCTTCATTATACGCTTATTCATAAGAAAAACAGAGTACTTTTATCGTACTCTGCATTCTTTCTATTCAACTTGATATTGATATTGTCCATCCGCATAATCAATGTGAATTTTTCCTTCTTTCACAAGGCCTTCCTCTAACATCTTTCGAGCCACTTGAGTTTCAATATTTCTTTGAATATATCGTTTCATAGGACGGGCTCCAAAGACCGGATCAACACCCATTCGAGCAATTTGTTGATAAACCGCATCGCTGACCTCCAATTGAATATCTCGTTTGGATAAACGATTTTTAAGCTCGTTAATAAATTTATGAGCGATTTTAATAAAGGCAGCATCATCCAAGGCATGGAAGACAATAATCTCATCAATACGATTAATAAATTCGGGTTTGAAGTGACGTTTTACCTCTTCCATATATTTATCCTGTCTCTGTTCATTGGAAATAGACTCAAAGGCATATTGACTTCCTAAATTACTTGTTAGGATGATAATGGTATTTTTAAAATCAACCGTTACACCTTTCGAATCAGTAATTCGTCCATCATCCAAAATTTGAAGAAGAACATTAAATACGTCTGGATGAGCCTTTTCAATTTCATCGAAAAGAACAATACTATAAGGATTTCTACGTACGGCTTCGGTCAATTGACCACCTTCATCGTATCCAACATATCCTGGAGGGGCACCAATTAAACGAGAGACACTGTGCTTTTCCATATATTCGGACATATCAATTCGTACAATATGTCTTTCATCATCAAAAAGCTGTTCTGCCAAAGCTTTGGCCACTTCAGTCTTACCAACACCAGTTGGTCCTAAGAACATAAAGGAACCAATTGGACGATTTTCATCTTGAATTTGCGCTTTTGAACGAAGAATGGCATCCGTCACAAGCTCTAAGGCTTGATCTTGTCCAACGACTCGTTTTGAAAGGGCATTATTTAAATGAAGGATCTTATTTCGTTCGGATTCAACCAAACGATTGACCTCTACTCCCGTCCAACGAGAGACGATTTTCGCAATCATTTCTTCATCCACTGTTTCTTGAATCAAGGCATTTTCCTTTTCTAATTCATTGGTTTTCGCAATCTTATTTTCTAGTTCAGGAATTAAACCGTATTGAAGACGAGCAGCCTCTTCATAGCGGGCTTCATTTTGTGCTTGTTGGAGATCAAGTCGAGCCTTCTCTAAGGCTTTTTTATCATCCTGGGCACTGGCTAATACACTCTTTTCATCTTCCCATTGACTGTGCATTTCATCTCGTTGAGATTGTAGCTTCGCAAGCTCTTCTTCGATTTCTTCTCTTCGCTCCACAGATTTCTTTTCTATTTCCTTTTGAAGCGATGTCTTTTCAATTTGAAGCTGTAAGATTTTACGCTCTAATTCATCAAGCTCTTGTGGCATACTTTCCATTTCAACCTTCAAGGTTGCACAGGCTTCATCGACTAAATCAATGGCTTTATCTGGTAAGAATCGATCGGTAATGTAACGATCCGATAAGGTTGCCGCTGCAATCAAGGCTTCATCCATAATACGAACTCCATGATAGCTTTCAAAGCGATCCTTTAAGCCACGAAGAATACTGATACTTTGTGTGACAGATGGTTCTTGAACCATAACCTTTTGAAAACGTCTTTCAAGGGCTGCATCCTTTTCAATATACTTTCGATATTCATTAAAGGTTGTCGCACCAATACAATGCAATTCACCTCGAGCTAACATCGGCTTCAATAAATTGGCAGCATCCATCGATCCTTCGGTTTTTCCTGCACCAACCAAATTATGAATTTCATCAATGAATAAAATAATTTGTCCATCACTTTTCTTCACTTCATCGAGAATGGATTTTAAACGCTCTTCGAATTCACCACGATATTTCGCACCGGCAATTAAAGAGCCCATATCCAATTCAATCAATCGTTTTTCTTTCAAGGATTCAGGAACATCACCTTTTAAAATACGCCAAGCTAAGCCTTCAACAACTGCTGTTTTACCAACACCAGGCTCACCAATTAAAACCGGATTGTTCTTTGTTTTACGTGATAAGATTTGCATAACACGACGAATTTCATCATCGCGTCCAATGATTGGATCAATCTTACCAGAACGAACATCGGCAACTAAATCTCTTCCGTATTTCTTTAATGATTCAATATTTTCTTCTGCATTTGCACTATCAAAGGCTTTTCCATTTCGTCTTTCTAATTCCGCTTGTTCACATTCTTTTTGATTTAAATGGAATTCTTTCACTAAACGTTTGGAAATATAAGAACCATTAAAGATCAAGGCAAGCCAAACACTGGCAACCGATAAATAGGTTTCTTGATGTTGTGATGCCCAATTACGAGCTTTTTCTAAGGATTTTTGTACTTCATTGGAAAAGTTCATCTGATTGCTAGAGCTTTTCGCAATATGTCGATTCTCTTCTTCTATGATGGATAAGGCACGATCTTTATCCAATCCAATTTTTTCATAGAGACCATTCAATATATCATCTTTAAAAATCGCTTCTAACAAATCAATGGTATCAATGCTTGCATGCTCTCTTGATTGAGCGGTATTTAAAGCATTCATTAAAATTGTTTGAAGTCTTTCTGAAATTTGTTCATTGTTCATAAGGAACACCTCCTTTAGCACTCTTTTATCTCTTGTGCTAACTGTAGTATATCACAACTTTTAGCACTGTCAAGTGAAGTCTGCTAATTTCGTTTCAAAAAAAAGCACAAATTCTTGTGCTTTCTCCTATTTAAATAATGTATCTCTTCCGTAAGCTTTTTTCCAATTTACACTGAATTCACCAACCGCAATGGTTGTACCTGGATGATTGATCATGCTCCATACAACGTCAGGTGGTAAGGTTTCGGCTTGAATGCCTGCTTTAATCAATTCATGTGCTTGGTAGGTATTTTTAAAGCTTGCAGCAACGATTTTTGATGGCAAATTATGTACCTTCAACATTTCAATTAAATCTTTGACTTCAGCTACTCCATCCCCGTAATTACACATACGATTGACATAAGGAGCTAAATAATCAGCTCCATTCATAGCTGCAAGGAAGGCTTCATCTGCAGAATAAATAGCCGTCGCAAGAGTTTTAATTCCTAATTTCTTACATTCCTTAATTGCTTTTAGACCAGCATGTGTTACAGGAATTTTTACATACATATTTTTAGGTCGGATGGCAGAAATTTCTTTCGCTTCCTTCATAATTCCTTCATAATCGGTTGCGACAACTTGAATAAATAAAAGTTGATCTTCATCTAAATAATCTGCAATTTCCTTAATCACAACTTCTGGTTCTTTTCCTGATTTTGTAATGATGGTTGGATTGGTTGTGACACCTTTAACAGTTAATAATTCATTTAATTCTTTAATCGCTTGTACATCGGCAGTATCTAATATTAGTTCCATAACGGATCCTCCTAAGTTCTGTCTTTATTATACCTTTTCATTCTTAAAAAGCAATCATTTATTATTGTTTATTATTGTTTTTTATTATTTCAGAAATAGACGAAGACGGTTTCATCGCTTCAAAAAAACTTAAGCATGAGAATGGACTTTGTCTTCAAAAGTAGATAGACTTTAATTAAAGTGAGGTGTAAATATGAAAAAAGCAAGAGAAGTTTTAAATAATGTATATTGGGTAGGAGCCCGTGATTTAAATTGTCGTAAATTTCATGGTGAGCTTTATCCCATTGAAGAAGGAGCAACCTATAATGCATATTTAATTTTAGATGATCAAATCACTTTAATTGATACCGTAGAAGAAGAATTTACTAATGAATGCCTTGAAAGAATTCAATCCGTCATTCAAGATCGTCCAATTAATACCATCATTCTACAACATGCAGAGCCTGACCATTCCGGCGGTTTAATGAAATTAAAAGAGGTTTATCCCAATGCGACAGTCTATGCATCACAAGGTTGTGTGAAAAATGTAAAGAATCAATTCCATCCCGACTTTGAAATCAAGCCTTTAAAAACGAATGATAGCTTATGTACAGGCTCTTATCATTTTACCTTTGTTGAAATGCAGATGATTCATTGGCCAGATAATATGTTATCTTATTGTCCTGAGCTAAAAGCTGTTTTCTCAAATGATGCCTTTGGTCAACATATCGTCAATTATCAACTAACTGATGAGAATTTAGATTTATCTTATTGCCTTTCTCAAGCTAAAGAATACTTTGCGAATATCGTTTTATCTTATACAGCACAAGTAAACGCCAAATTAAAAGCCATTTTAGCGATGAATCTAGAGATTGAAGCCATCTTACCTGCCCATGGTATTATCTGGAAAAAATATATCCCAGAGCTTCTTGAAGCGTATCAAGGCTTTGCGACAAATAAAACAAGCAATAAAGCCGTTATTGTCTATGAATCCGTATGGAAGCATACCCAAGAAATGGCAGAAGCTTTAGCCGAAGGCTTTGGAGATAGCGGATTGGACGTAAAAGTCTACAAATTATCTGAAACTCGTTCATCGATTGTATTTAGAGAATTAATGGATGCAAAAATTATTTGTGTTGGATCTGGTACATATAATAATGATATGTCTTATAGTGTTGGCGCCTTCTTAACCCATTTAAGAGCCGCAAAAGTCAAAGGTAAAAAAGGATTAGGCTTTGGTGCATTTGGTTGGTTCCCTAAGGTTCCATCAAATATCGATCAAGCATTAACTGATTGTGGATTAGAATCCTGTCATGAAGCCATCAGTCAAGTCTTCTCTGCCGATCAAGATCAATTAGAAAACTATTATCAAATCGCATTACAAATCGGAAAAGAAATTAAGGAATAAAAATTTGGAGAAATACAATTTTGTATTTCTCCATTTCTTTATATTGGTCTAATTTGATATTCTAATGTCCATTGACCATCTGAAAAATCATAAATATAAGCACCTGCATTCACTGGAAATTCAGCCACACTTTTTAATGTTGTCTTCAAAAAACCATACAAAGAACAACCATGTCCTACAACAAGAATCACATCATCTCTTTTACTCTGATCAACAATATCTTGAAAGACTGAAATTTGTCTTTGAATCGCTGCATGCAAGGTTTCTCCCTTATATTTTGAATAATCCATTTGTAAATCTTCTAAACAATTTTCGGATTCTAGTTTTAAGCTTTTTACAAAATCAAAAGGAATTCCTTCAAACAATCCATAGGACATTTCTTTCAAACGAGTATCTTGAATCACATCGATATTTGGATGATATTTCATAATCCTTTCTGCTGTCTGTATTGCTCTACCTAAAGGAGAGCAATACGCTTTTGTGATGGGAACATCCTTAAGCTTTTGAGCTGTAAAAGCTACTTGATTTTCACCTTGTTCACTTAATGGTGAATCACACCAACCTTGTGTTAAATTCAATTCGTTAAAATGTGTCTTCCCATGTCGTACAATCACAAATTTCATAGAAAATACCTAAATCAACAATTTCATTCCGCCATATATACCAGCATCATTTCCTAATAAAGCCAGATTCATCTTTGTCCTTTCACAGGCATGAAAAACATATTGCTTAAAATACTTTTCTAAGCCATCAATTAAAATCTTTCCAGCTTTTGAAACACCTCCACCAATGACAACAACCTCTGGATCAATAAGGTTACAAGCATTGGCAATAGATTTACCTAAAATCCTACAAGTTTGATCAACAATTTCCTTCGCCAATTCATCCCCATTCCGTGCTTCATCGTAGATATCCTTCGAACTAAGCTCTTTAAAATCTGAAAGAGATGTTTCTAGATTCGATTGTTTCAACCTTTGATTGGCAATTCTTACGATTCCATTTGCCGAAGCATATTGCTCTAAACAGCCTTTCTTTCCACATCCACAGCTTTCTTGTTCTTCTTCATTGACATGAACATGACCAATTTCACCACCTGCACCATGTACACCAGAAAGGATTTTCCCATCAATAATCACACCGGCACCTACACCCGTACCTAAGGTAATCATTAAAACATCGCGATATCCTTTTCCACCACCTTGCCACATCTCACCTAATGCAGCCACATTGGCATCATTGGCTACCTTTATTGTCGTATTTAATCGCTTTTGTAGAATAGCAGAAACATCCATTGTATCCCAGCCAAGATTTACACAACCATAAACAATTCCATCTTTTCCAACAGGCCCTGGTACTCCAATTCCTATACCGACGACGTTATCTATTGTTTGGTTTAAAGCTTTTAATTTTGATTCAATCGAAGAGGCGATATCGTCCAAAATATGACTTCCTTTATCTTCTGTTCGCGTTGGAATTTCAAATTTATCAATGAGAGATCCATCCGCATGAAATACACCCATTTTAATTGTTGTTCCACCTATATCTACACCAAAACCAATCTTATTCATTCCAAACCTCTACTTCATATGCTTCTTTGCAAAGTTCCATGTATCTCTACACATATCATCTAAATCCTTTTGAACGACCCATCCCAATTGTTCTTTAGCACGAGATGGATTGGCATAACAGGTTGCGATATCACCGGCTCTTCTTTCTTTAATGACATAAGGAATCTTAATTCCATTGACTCTTTCAAAAGCCTTCACAATATCTAAAACACTATAACCTTTACCTGTTCCTAAATTACAAATATGCACGCCTGGCTCTTTATATTTTTCAATCGCCAATACATGTCCTTTGGCTAAATCAACCACATGAATATAATCACGTACACCTGTACCGTCTGCAGTATCGTAATCATCACCAAAAACACCTAGATATGGTAATTCCTTTGTCGCTACCTTCATAATATATGGCATCAAATTATTCGGAATCCCCTTTGGATCTTCTCCTAACAATCCAGATTCATGCGCTCCAATCGGATTAAAATAGCGTAAAAGTGTAACACTCATAGTAGGAATCGCATGCTGAACATCAGTTAAGATTCTTTCCATCATCGCTTTGGTTGAACCATACGGATTGGTTGTTTGACCAAGCTTACAATCTTCTGTTAATGGAACGACTTCAGGATTTCCATAAACCGTTGCACTCGATGAAAAGACAATGGATTGAACTTTATATTTTTTCATCAATTTTGCGACGACTAAAGTCGACATTAAGTTATTTGTATAGTATTCAATTGGCTTTTGAACACTTTCCCCTACCGCTTTAAAAGCAGCACAATGAATAATGGCATCCAATTGATTTTCTTTAAAAACTTGTTCGGTCTTTTCTTCATCTAAGACATTCTGTTCATAGAATTTCACTTCTTTTCCTGTAATTTCTTTAATTGCTTGTAAAGCTTCAGGCTTCGAATTGGAAAAGTCATCAATCACGATCACCTCGTGTCCGGCTTGAATCAATTCTACACAAATATGACTTCCAATATAGCCTGTACCACCTGTTACTAGAACCTTCATTTTAATCCATTACCTTACAGCCACCATTTTTACGAATCTTCAAAATATGACAGCTATCCTTTCCATACACCTTTTCTATTTCTTCTTTATATGTTTGTACAAAGTCGTTTTCTACAAACGCTTGAATCGTACCAGCAAAGCCTCCGCCATGTACACGACATACACCATGATTAGCTAAAATCAATTCAGACATTGCCAAGGCAATGGATACCGCTTGGTTCTTCATATCAAAATCTGCATAGATGTTTTGAAGATACTTATAGCTTGAATTTCCTGAAGCTTGAATTCCTTTTTTAAAGCCTTCAAAATCATCGGATTGTAAAGAGGATACAATTTCACCCACACGTTTATTTTCATTGAAGAAATGAATCGCACGTAAAACAGAACGATCATTTTTCAAAGCTTCACGAATGGCTGGAATCCTTTCATAAAATTCCTTCTCTTCCACTTCTCGTAAAACTTCCTTTCCAAAGAAATGAGCTACATCCTTCATTTCTTGTGGAACAGCGCCATAGGCATCCGTTAAGTCAGCATGACTGGCCTTGGTATCTACAATACATAAAGAATGATTAAAGGTAGAAAAATCACAATCTACTGCTTTTACAATCGGATTCTCGGTATCTTTAAAATCAATGGAAATCAATCCACCTACTGCACATGCACATTGATCCATTAGACCACAAGGCTTTCCAAAATAAACATTTTCTGCATATTGGCCAACCTTGGCAATCGTTACCATGTCAATAGACATATCGTTATAAAGTCCATCAATGATTGTTCCAATTAAGGTTTCAAAAGCAGCAGAGCTACTCAAACCAGCTCCCATTAAAACATCACTCGTAATAAAAGCTTGAAAGCCACCAACTTGATAGCCCATTTCTTTTAATCGCGCAAGTACGCCTCGAACCAAAGCTTCACTTGTTCCAATTTCCTCTTCTTTTTTCTCTAAATCATCCAATTCAATTTCATGAAGATCAAAATCATCAGATACAATCTTGATTTTTCCTTCTTGTTTAGTCACAATACCAATCGCATCCAAATTCACAGAGCCTGCTAATACACAACCATGTTGGTGATCGGTATGATTTCCACTGATTTCACTTCGTCCAGCTGCACTATAGATTGAAACCTCTTGGTCTCCATATAAATCCATAAATCGAACTAAAGCTTGCGCATAACGATTCTTTTGATACTGAATCAAACTCGAATCCTCATATAGATCACTCATTAATTCATTGTATTCTTCCTTTAAAAACTTTTCTTTTAATTGACTTGCTTTCATTTTCTTACTCCAAATGTATAAATTGTCTGCTCGTTGTAACATTCTCCAACTCTTAATATGGTTTTTGAATTTTCTTCCTTATGAATAGAATCTGCTAAATAACTGGTTTCAATACAAATTGCATCTTGTGCATGCATGATATTTCCATACTTATCCTTTTGCCCATCTAAATAATTGGCCGTATAAATCTGTGCACTTGGATAGCTTGTCGAAACTGTTAATTCAATACCTGTTTGTTCTGAATAGAGAATCACTTGACTGGATTCTTTCGTAAATAAGAATGGATGATCGATTCCCTTTGCACAAATTAATTGTTCATCCTGACCATGAATTTGTTCACCAATTCTTCTTTCTTCTCGATAATCAAAAGCCGTATTTTCGACATTTACAATCTTTCCCGTAAATAAACCATCAGCATCCACTTGTCCATATTGATCCGCAAAAATTTGTAAGGTATGACCATCAATATTCGATGGCTTTCCATTTAAATTAAAATAAGAATGGTTTGTGATATTTACTAAGGTATCTTTATCCGTAATCCCTGCATATTGAATACATAAAGAGCTTCCTTCGATGTAATAAATTGCATAAAAATCTAGATTCCCAGGATAGCCTTCTTCCCCATCCTTTGAAACATAATGAAATTTAATACCCTCCTCAATCATTTCATAATCAAAAACTTTATAGGAAAAACCTTCAATTCCACCATGTAAAGAATTCGGTCCATTGTTGATAGGAACTTGATAATTGTCTCCATTTAACTCAAAAGACCCTTTTTCAATTCGATTACAAACACGACCAACCAAAGCACCTAAATAGCTTCCATCTCTTTTTTGGTAATCCTCAATGCCCTGAAATCCTAGAACACAATCACAAGGCTGATCCTTCTTATCCTTCACAATCATTTTCAATATCGTACAACCAAAATTCGTGACTTCTACACTTATTTGTTCATTGGATAGTTCAAGAATATCGATTCCATCTTTTAAATGCTCTTTTACCTTTACCATAATGTCTCCATAAATCGCTCAAAGCCAGCGATTCCCTTCTCATTCATTTTATAAACACCTGCATCCTCTAGTACCGCTACAAATTTTTTCGTAAGCTCTTCTTCAATAAAGGCATCTACATCTTTAAAATCACATGTCTTTAGATATTCATACCAATCCTTGTGCTTTTCTAAAGCTTTATTTTCATCAAATGCAGCTTTTCCCAGCAAACAATCTTTCAAAGCCTCGAGTTCATTTTTTAAACGAGCTGGTAAAATAGCTAATCCCATGACTTCAATTAGGCCAATGTTTTCTTTTTTAATATGATGATGTTCTTGATGTGGATGAAAAATACCAAGCGGATAAGCTTCACTTTGACGATTGTTTCGTAAAACAACATCCATTTCATATTTTCCATTTTTCTTTCGTACAATTGGCGTCACCGTATTATGACGAGTATCCTTTGTACTTGCTAGAATATCTAAGTCTGAATCTGAATAGGTCTTCCATGTCTCATAAATGTGATTAGCTAATTTCAAAATTTCTTCTTTATCCTCAGAAATCAAACGAATGGTTGATAGTGGCCAATACAGTATTTGTACCTTGACCTTTCCGTATGAATAGCTTTTGATCACCTTTGCATCCTCAATTGGAAAATGATGACGTCCACCTTGATAATGATCATGTGTTAAAATTGATCCACCAACAATTGGCAAATCCGCATTACTTCCAATCATATAGTGTGGAAATTGGTCAATGAAGGCAAAGAGGTTACGAAAGGTTTGTTCATCTATTTTCATCGGTTCATGCTTTTCGTTAAAGACAATGCAATGCTCATTGTAGTAAACATAGGGTGAATATTGCATATCATATTTTCTCCCATTTAAATCCAAAGGAATAACACGATGCGTTTGTCGTGCTGGGTGGTTCAAGTTACCGGAAAACCCTACATTTTCTTTACACAACAAGCATTTAGGATAGTTGGAACTTTTTACTGATTTTGCACGTGCAATATCCTTCGGATCTTTTTCCGGTTTTGACAAATTAATGGTAATTTGAATATTTCCGTATTTATAAAATTTTGAGAACTCAATATTTTTATCAATACGTGATTTTCGAATATAGTTACTCGCAATCGATAATGTATAAAAATAATCTGTCGCACTTTTTTTATCTTCTTGATACAAATCATAAAATCTATGAATCACTTCACTCGGACGTGGCATAATACAATGCATGATTTTCGTATCAAATAGATCTTTTTCGGTAATGCTATCTTCTATAAGACCCTCATTTACAGCATATTTCAGCATTGAATCTAAAATTTCATAAATTGAAGAATCGGGTGTATCGACTCTTTCAAAATCATTCAAACCGAATAGATCAATTAATAAATTAGCACTATAATAGACATCCGAATCAGCAATCATTTCTTTTTTTAATCCATAATCTAAAAGTTGATTTATTTCCTTATTCATATATTTTCCCATCTAGAAAAAGCCATCCTGGTAAGAATGGCTTTGTATTAATTTAATTCTTCAAAAGAATCAATCACCTTAATTACACCAGGTAATTTCTCATAAATTTCTTTTTTATTCGCAGAATCCATCACAATAATATTTCTGCATCCTGCTTTAAAAGCACTTTCAATTCCACTGATTGAATCTTCAATAATTAAGCTATCTGAAACTTCAATCCCTAAAATTTCAGCAGCCTTGTTAAACATTTCAATCTTATTTTCATAAGTCCCATCATCATACACAATGGTATTTGGATCCATCCATTGATCTAAATGAAAGGATTCAACGAAAAAATCAATGTTTGGCTTTATTGAAGCACTCGCAATCGTAAAGGGAATCTTCTTTTCTTTTAGGGTATTAAAGTAATTGCTCGCTCCTGCTACAAGATGAAATGTCTTTTCATCCGCCTTGCAGAAATCACGATAGTATTGTTCCTTTAATTCAGAATATTTTTCCATATCCTCTAAGGTACAATTTCCGTTAAATAGATATTCAACAACTTTATTGTTTGGCACACCATTGATATGTTCATGAAGCTCCT
Source organism: Segatella copri (assembly GCA_963654445.1). GTDB lineage: Bacteria > Bacillota_I > Bacilli_A > Erysipelotrichales > Erysipelotrichaceae > Absicoccus. Next base: position 6,889 of record CAVKAP010000005.1, on the reverse strand, counting down.
GCTCACTTATTCCGTGTCCTCTAATTTCCATTGAAATTTTAGACCAAGCGAGAATATGTTTCGGATTATCAAAAAATAATGTGCCATTAAAATCAAATATTACGCCTTTAAACAAAACTATACCTCTTTAGAATCTACAATCGATTTAAACCAATATGCACTCATTTTTGGATATCTTTCTTGGGTTTCATAATCCACATAGAATAGTCCATATCGCTTATTGTAGCCATTGGACCATGAGAACATATCCATCAATGACCAAACAAAATATCCTTTCACATTCACACCTTCAGCTATACCTTTAGATAGCCATTCAAGATGTTGTTTAATGTAATCAATACGTGGTTCATCAAAAATGATGCCATCTTCAAAGTCATCCTTATATCCCATACCATTTTCAGTGATATAAATGGCTTTGTAATTTGGATATTGTTTTGCGATACGTTTGACCATATCATACATTCCTTCTGGATAGATCAACCAATCCCAATCTGTTGTTGGAATGCCTTCTTTAAATACATGCTCTCCAATGCCTTTTAATTTGAATTTCTTAGTACCTTTTTCACCTGTACCATTGTGATGAATTTCATTTTCACCTTCATAGTATTTCACAAACTGACTTTGGTAATGGTTCATCCCTAAATAGCAATTGTATTTTGATGCTTCTTCCATTAATTTAATATCTTCTGGATCTGCTTCAAAATGACCACCATTTAAGTGAACAAGCTCTTGAATCGTATCCATCGTTTCTTGTGTATAGTGACCTAAGAAGGTTGCATCCAATAAGAATTGATTCGCTAAAATATCTTCTTTTTTCGCTGCTGCAATATCCTTTTCATCTTCTGGATTCAATGGATACTTTGTTTCAAGTGAATGAATAATACCAATTTGTCCCTTATAATCTTTTGCCTTATAAGCTAATACCGCTTTTGCATGCGCAACCATCATGCCATGCATCGATTGAACGGCTTTTGAAATATCATAGGTAATATTTGGCGGAAAGGTTCCTTCAATATATTGATTGGTCGCAATTGGCCATACTTCATTAAAGGTAAACCAATACTTTACTTCATCCTGATATTCATCAAAACAGAAGCGTGCATATTCTTCATAGGCATCAATTGTTTCTCGATTTAAGAAGTCGCCATTTTTATGTAAGGCATCGGGTGTATCAAAATGATGCAACGTAACAAAGGGTTCAACACCATTTTTATGACATTCTTGAAATAAATCATGGTAAAACTTTACGCCTTCTGCATTCACTTCCCCTTTTCCTTCTGGGAAGATACGTGACCAAGCAATCGAAATACGAATAGCTTGAATATGAAATTGCTTGCAAAGCTTTAAATCTACTGGATATTTATGATAGAAATCACTGGCAGGATCAGCTTTAAATAAACCTTGTTGATCATAATAATCGTCCCATGCCACTTTTCCTTTTCCATATTGGCGCGTTGCCCCTTCACATTGATAGGCTGCAGTGGCGCCTCCAAACACAAAATCTTTTGAAAATTTCATCTTATCCTCCTAGTCTTGTTCTCCATTTAGAATTGAGAATACAAATTCTAATGCTTTTTCTGGATCACGTGTTAATGCGATATATTGTTTACCTTGACAAGCGACACTCTTAATTCCTAGTCGATCCGTATCGGCTTTTAAGTCTTGATAGTAGTTTGCGACTTGAGGCGCTAATACAACTAAATCATAGTTTTTTAAGATATCTGCATGTGCTCCATAAGAGCCAGCTGCGGTTGTGATATCAATTCCTTTTTCTTTGGCACCTTCGGCTAAGGCATTGGCTAGTAAACCACTTGTTCCTCCACCAGCACATAAGACTAAGACACGTTTTCCGTCTACAACATCACCAGAAACTTCAACTGCTTCCTTTTCTTCTTCGACTTCTAATTCTTGATCCTTTAATGCTTCTTCTTCACATTTTTCTTTGTCATAAACCTTAAAGAATGGATAATAAACCACAAAGTCAACCACAAGAACAACAATCGCAAAGACTAAGCTTAATAAGGTGATTCCACAACCTAATACAATTCCTAAAGGTCCTGGACAAGTCCATGGAAGAATGTACATGAAGCTATTCATTCCTAAGAAATCAACAAAGACTTTAAATAACCAAACATTTAAGATCGGAGCTAAGATAAATGGAATAAAGAATACCGGATTTAAAATTAATGGTGCCCCAAATAAAATTGGTTCGTTTACTCCAAAAAGAACAGGAATGGAACTAGCACGTCCTACCGCTTTTAATTCCTTTGATTTTGCCATAAAGGCAAACATTAAAGTCACGACTAAAGTTGCACCAGTACCACCTAAAGTAGCTACGAATTGTTGAACACCTGGAGTCAAGATATTGTAAGCATGCTTACCTGCTTGATATAGACCTAAGTTATTGGCAATATTTACATAATAAATCGCAGATACAGCTGGTTCTACAATTGAAGGTCCTTGAATACCAACAAACCAGAACATCGCCATTGCACCATAAATGATTGCTAAACCAACATAGCCATCAGCAGCTGTAAATAAAGGTTTAAAGAATTCGATAACAGCTTGTGCAAAACCAATTCCTGTACAATTTCTAAATACGATATCAAATACGGTTAATAATAAGATGGAAATAGAGAATGGAATAACATCGGCAAAGGTTTGTGAAATGTTAGGTGGAACCTCCTTTGGCATATGAATCGTAATATCTCTTTTCACACAGAATTTGTAAACATTACATACCAAGAAGGCAACTAGGAATGCACTTAACAAACCCTTTGAGCCCATATAAGCACTCGCAAAGCCATCTTTAATAGGATCGGCTGCAATCAATAGAAGTCCAACAACGCCAGCCATTAAAGCTGAAATATTATTAATTTGACGATTGACTGGTAATTGTCGATTAAAGCTATCGGCTAAGTTTTTAGCAGTTGTTCCAGCAACTAATACCCCTAAAATCCCCATAGAATAGTTATAAGGCTTTAATAACATGGTCTCTACATTTGATGGCCAATAGTAACCAAAAATATTTGGTACATAAGCAATTAACATAAAAATACTTGAAAATAATACAACGGGCATCGCAGCCATAAATCCATCACGAATGGCTTTTAAATACACATTTCGTGAAATCTTTTCGAATAAGGGCTTTGCCTTTTCAATTTTTGCGACTAAGGTATCCATATACTTCTCTCACTCTCTTTACTTATAAATATCTAAAATGTTGTTCACAATATCCTTTAATAAAATGGTTGTCATTAAATGATCTTGGGCATGAACGGTAATAAAACCAATCTCAATATTTTCACCACGTGCTTCCTGTTGCAACAAAGTGGTTTGTGCTTTATGCGCATCATTTAAGCATTCATTGGCTTCATCAATAAGCGTTTTACATTCCTCAAATTTTTGAGCTTTCGCTTTTTCAATTGCTAATAATAATTTTGATCTTGCATCGCCTGAATAAGCTACAATTTCAAAACCAACCATAGAAACTTCTTCTTTTGTCATATTATTCTTCTCCTTTTTTGATAAAAATATCGACAACTCGAACGGCATCTCCTTCAGAGAAAGATATATTGAAATAGTGTTCAATATTTTTCATTGCAAGACGGACTTCTTTTAATTCATTTGGATATTTGTTACGGATTTCATTGATTTTGAAATTGGCTACCGAGCTTTTATTGTTCTTTAATCGATCAATTAAACATCCCATATGAATGAGAAATCCTAAACGCATATCTTCAGTCAGCTTGTCATTAAAGATTGATTCAAGCGTACTTAAGAAAGGAAGCAATGTCAGTTCTAAATCTGCATGCGTAAAGGTATCAAATTGTTCTGCTAAATATTCAAATACATCAAATTCATCGGTGGTATCCGCAAACAATTCGTGAATCGATTGAATATTCGATAAATTCTGATAATCAATAAACTTTAAATTAAAGATATCGGGATTATAGGTTCCAACTACCCCAACGATTTTTCCTAGTGTTTGAATTTGATTTAGCTGATTGATCAATTCTTTTTTCTCTGAAATATTAAAGGCAATCACACGATAATCATCATGATCTTCTAAAGTAGATAGGTAATTTCGTATCGTATCGCTGTTATTTTCTTCTTTTTTAGAAAGAACAATGATGATATCTTTGCTCATATTTCTTGAATAACTCGAATTGACAAAAGAGTTGGTAAGCAGATGATGAATTTCATCTACTCTTTTTCCCTCTTCGCTATAATGGCAGCTGGACATAACCAACAAAGTAATAGGCATTTCTAGGTATCGGATTTCGATATTGGTTTCTTCCATAATGGAATTCAACATAATCTGAATCGATCCCATATCATAAATAACCATTACCCCTTTACCACGGTTAATTTGAATAATCTTCTTTTTTAATTTTTCATAGGATGTATCCACATCTTCATCCAATAAAAGATCAAAGGATTCACAATTGTTTACTGGAATTAAATGCGAAACAACCTCTTGAATCGAACGAGCCGTACTTGAACCATGCATCGCAATTAAAGTAACAACATCGCTTTCTTTCTTAACAACTTCAAAATCTAAAGCGATAAATAATGTAATAAATATAATTTCATCTCTTGAAAACGTAACATTAAACGATTCTTGAACTGCATGAATGAATTTTCTAGATAGAACGTATTCTTCGTTATACAGCTCCATAATTTCAATAATCTTTTCATTTGAAATTCTTTGTTTCGGCTTGGCAATCACCAGAGCATTATTCAAATGTAAACAAATTCCATAAAAGATCTTATTTGAATACACCTTATTGAATTGTTGCCCTGCCTGATTCACAAAGGTACGAACCATTTTTCGTAGTTTTTCTGATATTTGATTTTCTAATTTAAAATCATCATAATCTTCGGTCAGATGATCTAAATAACTGTGTAAATCGGACTCAATATTTGCAAAAAGCAATTGATTTAGATCCTTTGAATTAATGGATTTGCCTAAAAGCTTTTGTTTGTTATCTAAACGTTGGTAGATACTTAGATTTTTTGAATCGTTATGAACATGAAATGTTTGCTCGGATTCAAAGATGTATGTGTTCTCTTTAATGAGTACCGTATCAATTTCTGATAAGCTTTTATTGATTCGTAATAAGCCTTTACGTACATTGATTGGCAAATCGGATAAATCTAATGTAATCGTCTGTTTTTCTCTGGATCTTAAATTTGCGTTTGCGACTCCAAACTGAATATTTTTCTCTAATTCCGTCAAGTTATCTTGGCAAGGATAGAGCAATAAGCATTGCATCAATCCATAATTGACTTTTATACGACAATTTAATTTTGCTGCTTCTCTTTGAAAAAACAGTTCAACAAATTGGTATCTTTCTTTCAAACTTCGACGTTCTAAAGATGGGATAGAAGACACAAAATTAAAGTATTCACTAAAAATAGGAATATTCTTTTCTTTTCGAATATGAACGATAAGTAGTAATTTAAATGATTGTTCTGAACCATATTCACATAATAAATTTGCGACCAAATGAATAGGAAGCGCATCTGCATTTTTTATCAAAAGCAAACCTCCATTATTTTGAACAAATATATTATTTTCTTTGCTTAATTCTGCTTCTAAAGCCTCTTGTGAAAAATGTAAACAATCAAATTCACAATAGCTAGCTTTCGATTTAATTAAGTTATTCTCACACGCAAAACGATATACATTTTCACTGATTGAAGAAATGCCAACACCCTTTGAGCCTACAAATAATATGCGAGGAATTTGAACTGGATAAGCCATAGCTGCTTTTGAAAATTGGATAGTTTCAGCCAAGCTATCTTCATATCCAATGAGATTTTTAAAATCTGAACCAGCCATTTGTTTTCTATAGGTTTCAGATAAACTATAAAGTACTGGACGTCCTGCATACTTTACAATTTTTCCCTCACTGACTAATTGATTTAATATGGTGGATACATTGCTTCTTAAAATATTCGTTTTATCGGCAATAAAATTCGTATCAAACTTAATGGTTTCTTCATCAATTGAATTACACTCCTTGTTATATTCAATAACGAACTCCAAAACCTTATCTTTGTTCGTTATCATGTTACCCTCCTTATCTCTATCCATACTCATCTTAAAAAAATCTATAATTTGAAACAAACGACCAAAATCCGCAAAATTTAAACAGTTTGAACCTTATTTTCAAAAGAAAATTGATTACTGTTTATTCTTAAATGGAATTTTTTAAACATTAAAACAAATGAATCGATTCGTAATGAATTAGTGTTTGATTGTATAATATTTATAAAGCTCCTTTATACACTCAAACAATTTTTAAAATTTATGTTTGAATCTTATATTTAATCAAATTCATCCACAATGGAATAAAAACGAAATAAAGGGAAAAAAGAAGAATTAGAGAAAGGACCGTTATGCATCCTCTACAAAAGCTCATGAAAAATCTACATGAAACGATGGGATTGAATGTCAGTTTATTTGACATGAATGAAAAGCTCATCACCAGTTATCCAGAAAAGGATTCCGAATTTTGTTATTACATGAAATACATTTGCAAGCAATCCAAGCATTGCTGTAAAAAATGTGACCATAAAGCTTTTTTACGTGCAAAGGAAAATAAGAGCTACGAAGTGTATCGTTGTGATTTTCACTTATTTGAAACCTGTGTACCAATTTATACCTATGGAACCTTAACAGGCTATTTAATGATAGGACAAGCTACCAATAATTCTCGTATGGATAAAGAAATAATAAAAAAATCCGTTAAGCCATTTATTAAAGATCAAGAAAAAATTGATTCCTTAATAAAGACCATACCGATTCGAGAAGAAAAACAATTGCTTGCCTTTGCTGAGATTGCTAATTTAGCTGCACAATATTTAACCCTAAGCAATC
>CAVKAP010000004.1:0-41052 GCA_963654445.1 Segatella copri | reverse complement strand
AAAATAGAGTATTGCTTACAGGCAATACTCTTTTATAAAGTCTGAAAAGTAAGGAAGGGCAAGAGAAATATAACCCTGTCTTGCTGAAAGAATGCCTCTTTTGATTAGTCGGTCTCGATACATAGAATAATTTTTTGATTTTTCTTTCATAAGCTTTAATACTTCTTCTCTTTTGTATTCTTCTTTATCAGTTAATAGTTTTGCTAGAAAACGATCCATCTCAGTCATTTCGTCCCAAATTTTTTCATAAGAATAGGCAAATAGCTCTATTTTTAATTGAGAGACAAGATCCTCTATTGTTTCTTCTTCCTTCTTTTTAAAGCATAGTACGCCTAATTCTTGGAAGGCATAGGCATAGCCTTTTGTGCTTTTTGCCATTTCACGAGCTAGATCAATTGGAATATTTAACTTTTCATTATACATTTGACTCATACGGATGAAATTCAAGGGCTCTGTTTTGATGGTTGTTGCTCGTCTGAAAAAGGTAAGATTTTTCACATTACTTAAATCCTGAATGTTTTCATAAAGACCTGTACATACAAAATAGACCGGATAATTGGCTCGAAGCCATCGTCCATATTCGGATGCAAATTGAATCATTTCTTCGACTTCAATGCCAATATCAAAAAATTGCTTGTTTTTTTGTGAAGAATAGCCAATGCTTCCACCTGAGCCAAGTACTGTAGCGGAAAGATTGACCCCTGTTATTTCTTTGTTGTTTGGGCCAAAGCCAGCCTTACTAAGTAGAGCGGCAAGCTGTTGAAGAATATCTCTTGATGGATTTACATCAAAGACAAGCCAATCTTTAAAGGTTTCATTATTTTTTCTGAGCTCTTCTTCAACCTTTGAAAGAATGACAGTTTTGCCTGATCCTCGTACGCCAGTAATCTTGTAGACGGATTCTGAAGGATGATCGTATTGAAAATTCTCTAGTATTTCTTCTGTTTCTTCTGTTCGAATATAGGTATATTCAGGTGTTTTGCTGAAAGTCGTAGTGAATGGATTTTGCATAGACCCTCCTTTTATAGTTTTTTATACTTTTTTTCAATATTGAGTCATTTTCTGTAAGAAAAAGTCTTTTTTTGATTTGTGCTATAATACTGCATATGAAAACCATTGCCTTATTAAATTGTTCAAATCCCTGTTCAAAGGAAAGAGTGAAGGAAACGATTTCTTTTTTAGAAGCAGAAGGGTATAGAGTGAAAGTATCCCCTTATTTATATTGTGAAAGTACGTCTTTAGAAAGAGCATCGATCTTTAATTCCTATATGAAGGAAAACATTCCTTTTATTTTTGATGTTTCGGGTGGTGATTTGGCCAATTCAATCATTCCTTATATCAATTTGGAACTTTACGCAAAAAGTACATCTATTTTTCATGGCTATTCGGATTTAACCTGTATTTTAAATGTTTTAGCACCTATTCGGCCTTGTGTTTTATTTCAAATTTGTCAAAATACCAACCAAAAAGAAATCCTTGATTATTTATCTGGAAATGAGAAAGATCTCATTGTGAAAAAAGCCATGGGAGGAAATATTCGCTGTTTGTTGAAATTGGCAGGAACTCCATATTTTCCGAATTTAAAGGGACAAGATTTATTCTTAGAAAGTCGGTCGGGAGATACGAGAAGAATTGAAAGCTATTTAGCTCAGCTTGAAATGATGGGCGTAATGGATGAGGTAAACTCAATTACCTTTGGTCAATTTACTCAACTACAAGAAATGAAACAATATGAATGGTTAAAAAGACGAAGTGAAGCTTATACGGTTCCTGTTTCCTTTTTGGATTGTGTTGGGCATAGTAAAGATTCAAAGGCTATACGATTGGAGATAAAATGATGGATATCCTTTATTTTTTTGGCATAAGCTGTTTTTATAATATTGCTTATTTTTTTGTATCAACGAAGGTAGACCAAGGTTTACCTTATATTCTATTTATGATTTTGATTTCTTTGGTTTACAGTGTGTTCTTTTATCAATGGACTTTACGTGTATGGCATAAGCAGCATAAGGTTGAACTAAAGGAAGGTTTTTGTGTAATGGGCAGTCAATTGTTTTTGATTGGCATGGTTTCGCTTGTTTTACGTATTTTAAATGCACATGTAAATACAGTGCTTTTCCAAGGGATTTGTGCTCTCTTTCTTTTTTTATGGATTCCGCTTTCTTATGCTTTCTATTATCGTTTGGCTTGTCAGAATTGGAAGAAAAAAAAGATCGATTGGATTCAAATCCTTTTTGGAATTTTGCTAATGGGTGTTTTTATTGCAGGAGATACCTTATTTAAAAGTGTTTTTGTATGGGGGAATTTTTATGGGGCTTGTACGGCTTTGGCTTATTCTTCCAATCCTTGGTTTGGAAGCTTTATGTCGATTAGTATTGCTCTAATTTTTCAACAAAGCTTTGGAAAAATGCTGGTATCTTCTCTTTTATTTCTTGTATTAGGTTTTGTTTACGCACTATTGATGCGTGCTTATTTATTGATGATTCAAAAAAGAGGAATAAAAAATGGAATTAACGAAGCTTAAAATCACCAAAAGACGTCAAGATTTTCTTGAAAAGATGGGGATTCATACCATTCAAGATCTATTAAAAACCTATCCTTCCCGTTATGAGCAGATTGAAGCCCTTCCCTTTGAACAATGGGAAATGAATCAAGCGGTGTCCTTTGAAGGCTTGATTTGTAGTTCCGCGCGTGTTGTTTATTTTTCGAAGAAAAGATCAATGACAAAATTCAAGGTATTAACCTGGAATGAAGAAGTTGAAGTAACTTTGTTTAATCGACCATGGACCTCACAATTTTCCTTTGGAAAGAAAATTAGCCTTTTTGGAATATATAAAGGACAAAATAAAGTGACCGCCAACAATTATAATTTTCAATCGCTATCAGAACAAATTGGTATGCACCCGGTTTATTCTTTACCACAAGGCTTTCGTCAAAAGGAGTTTCAAGATCTTTTAAAAAAAGCGTTAGATACCGATTGTGCAAAGGAGGATTGCGTACCGACTAGATATCGTCAAGCCTATCAATTGTTAGCGCATGACATTGCTTTAAAAGCAATTCACTTTCCAAAGAATCAAGAATCAATACATAAGGCTTTACGAACATTAAAATATGAGGAGTTTTTATCCTTTCAATGTGTCATGCAAAGCATTAGCCAAGAAGAAATGGCAACCATCAAGGAACCAAAGGTCTTTGATCGAAATCGCGTGGATCAATGGATTTCATCCTTACCCTATCCTTTGACAAAGGATCAAAGTCAGGCCATTGATGAAATTCTAGAGGATATGCATTCTTCAAAAACCATGTTTCGTCTGCTTCAAGGCGATGTTGGCTGTGGAAAAACCATTGTTGCCTTGGCTTGTTGTTTGGCTTGTTTTTTATCCGGTTATCAAGTTGCTTTTTTAGCACCAACCGAAATTTTAGCGCGTCAACATTATCAAAAAATGAAAGAAATGGATATGGATGTTCATCTTTATGTTTCTTCACTTTCATCCAAGGAAAAGGAAGAGCTTTTAAATGGTATGAAATCTGGGGAAATGCAGGTCTTTGTTGGAACGCATGCACTCTTTCAAGAAAGCGTTCATTTTGATCGTTTAGGACTTGTGATTGCCGATGAACAACAACGTTTTGGGGTCCGACAACGAAGGGCTTTATTAGAAAAAGGTGAAAATGTCGATTTTTTAATGATGTCAGCAACACCAATTCCAAGAACCTATGCCCATTTTATTTATGGCGATATGGATATTTCCAATATTAAAACAATGCCAGCAGGAAGAAAGCCGGTAATTACGAAATATATTCAAGGTGCAAGTATGCAGCCGATTCTTGCTGATTTATTACAGGCGATTCATGAAGGAAGGCAATGTTATGTGGTTTGTGCAGCAATTGAAGACAATCCGGAGACCTCAGTTCGTTCGGTTTTATCCATTTATGAAGGGATGAAGGGTTATTTAAAGGATGTTTCTATTGGACTTTTGCATGGCCAATTATCCAGTGAGGAAAAAGAGAAGACCATGCAGGCCTTTTTAGATCATGAAATGGATATATTGGTAAGTACAACCGTTATTGAGGTAGGTATTGATGTGCCGAATGCTACCTTTATGGTCATTTATGATGCCCATCGTTTTGGTTTAAGCACCCTTCATCAATTAAGAGGCCGTGTCGCAAGAGGGAAGGAACAAGGAACTTGTTACTTATTATCGGATTCAAAGGACGAACAAGCCTGCAGTCGCTTGAAAAAAATGGAAGAGTTAAACGATGGCTTTTTGATTAGTGATTATGATCTACAAACCAGAGGTCCTGGGGATTTCCTTGGGGTTCGTCAAAGTGGCTTGCCAAACTTTATTTTAGGTGATTTAAAAAAGGATAAAGCAATGATGGAAATCTGTATTCGAGATGCGAAAGAAATATTAGAAGCGCAAACGGATGAAGCTATGATACAATTTGTCAAAGATTCCATTGCGAAGGCAACGTATTTTGACTAGGAGGACTTCATGAGTGAACGATTAAAAAATAAGCTGAAGTATTTTATTTCCATCTCATTAATGATTGTTTTATTAGTGGGAATTGCATATCTAGGCTTTATGCGAAAAATGGATATTGATGTCATGAAAAATCTGGAAGTAGAATATAGTGGTGAAAATGGCAATGCGACCTTAAAGGTTCATAATTCAAGTGCTTCTATTGATCAAAGAACAGCAGCTTTTATGGAAACGGTAAAATATCAAGCCAGTCCAAGCAGTGGCTTATCCAATGGTGACAAAGTAGAAATTACAGCTAGCTTTGATAAGGATATGGCCAAACAATACAATTTTAAAGTGATTCATACCACCAAAGAAATAACGGTGGAAGATCTTCCGAATCAATATGGATCCTTAGCAGAAATCAAAAAAAGCTATATAAAGGAAATCTTAGCGGATGCTGAAGAATATATTAAGGATCATGCCAAGGAGATTTATCAGGTGGAGGTTGATGAAGATGCAAGCCAGCCACGTTTAGAAAAACAAACGGTGGTCTATCAAAGCTTTATGAAGTCTTTAGAAAATGGAAATAGCGATCGTATTCTTCAAATTGTACGATTGGATTATAGGAATCAAAACGAAAGTACAACCTTATATTATATGGTTGTAGTTCCAGAAATTAATGATTCACAAACGGTTGAAACGAAGGATATTTATGGCCTAAAGGCTACAATGACAACAGAAGAGATTCAAGGACAAGCCTTTAAGGATTATGTCAATCGGGTTTTTTCAAATTCATATACAATTGAAGAGATAGAAATAAAGTAGGAGGCGTCTCCTACTTTATTTCATTTAATAGCTTTTCAAAATCAACGGTAGGAATTTCACCAAATTCTAAGGTCACAGAATCATGATTGCTATAACGTGGAATCAAATGAACATGGAAGTGATGAACACTTTGACCCGCTGCTTCATGAATATTGGATAAGACATTGATGCCATCACAATGAAGCTTTCCTTCCAATTGATTCGCAATCTTTTGAGCAACCTCAAAGACATGGTCTCTTACTTGAGCTGGACAATCTAAGAAAGAATCACAATGTTCCTTTGGAACGACTAGACAATGACCATAGGATGTAGGATTTACATCAAAAAAGCATAAAACCGTTTCATCTTCATAAACGGTATAATTTGGAATTTTTCCTTCCACAATATCACAAAAAATACACATAACAAGACCTCCTGTTTTTTGTATTATACACCTAGAAAAAGGAAAAGCCAGGCTAAGGGGGTGCCTGGCTTTCCAAATTAAGGGGATAGAAAATCGTATGAATATCATTTCATTTGAAATTCATACAGGCAAGGTCTTCTATTCCTTGCTTATATGAAGTATATCATGGTCAATATACTTAAATGTGTGATAATTATGTGAAAAGGTGTGATTCGTGTAAAAAAATGAGAAAAAATGGGATTTGTAGAGCGATTTCAGGATGTTTTTTCGAAAAAAGTGGGGTATTTTTCTGAAAAAAGGGAATGTATAATTCTTTCATTAATTTCAAATGAAGCTATAGGAAATATGCTATAATTAAAACCGCAATGGAGGAGTTTGTATGATAAGAAAAACCATTCAAACAATTGCTAAGTATTTAAATGCACCTGTTCATGGGTGTTCCGATTCAGATTTAATGATTCAAGGTGTTGCGATTGATTCAAGAAAAGTTTCAAAAGGAAATTTATATATACCCCTTCTTGGCGCTCGTCAAGATGGACATCGATTTTTAGATAGTGCAAAAGAAAATGGAGCCGTAGCTTCGCTTTGGCAAAAGGATCATAAGCCCTATCCTGATTTTCCAGTGATCTTAGTGGAAGATAGCCTAAAGGCTTTACAGGATTTAGCACGTGCTTATATGCAAAATTTAGATTGTTATGTCATTGGTGTTACAGGTTCCAATGGAAAAACATCGTGTAAGGATATGCTTTATAGTGTTTTTTCACCTTATGTGAAAGCACAAAAAACTGAAGGCAATCACAACAATGAAATTGGCTTGCCCTTAACAGTATTAGATTTAGACCAAGATTGCCAGGTAGCTATTTTAGAAATGGGCATGGAAGGCTTTGGAGAAATTGCTTTTTTATGTTCCATTGCGCAACCGGATCTTTCCATTATCACTTCGATTGGAAGTGCGCATATGGAAGCCTTGGGAAGTAAAAAAGGGATTGCCCAGGCAAAATGTGAGATTTTAGAGCATACCAAAGCGGGTGGCTTATTCCTATATAATAAGGAATCCAAAGAAATTGAAGAGGTCTTAAAGGAAATTAACTATGATCCTTCCATTCGAATTCAGGCCTTTGGTAAGGGAAGTGAGCTTTGTGTGAAGGATGAAATTCAACATACAAAACAAGGCATTTCATTTCAATGCTCTTATTTAGAAAAGCCCGTTTCTCTAAATGTTTTAGGGGATTTTCAAGCATCAAATGCCCTTCCAGTGATTGGCGCGGCTAAAGAATGGGGCTTATCGGAAGATGAAATTCTTTATGGATTAGCACATATTCAAATGACAAAAATGCGAACCCAACGTCTTTTGATTGAAAAGGCAGTTGTGATAGATGATACCTATAAGTCAAATCCGGAAAGTGCTTGTGTAGCGATTGATACTTTAATGAGTATTCCATCTAAGCTTCATATTGCGGTACTCAGTGATATGTTGGACTTAGGACCAGAAGAAAATCGTTTACATCAAGAGGTCGGTGCCTATGCTTTGAAGCATGGGGTTGATTTTGTTTATTGTGTTGGAGATCGTTCAAGCTATACAGCCAAAGGGGCAGAGGATAAAGGGCTTTGGTTTGAAACAAAAGAAGAATTAGTGAAGGCACTTCAACCTTATTTACAAAAGGATTGTGCGATTGTGATAAAAGGAAGTCGGGCAATGGAAATGGATTCGATTGTGGCCGATTTACAAGGAGAATAGATTTATGAATAAATTAAAATTAGGGGTTATTTTTGGTGGACAAAGCAGTGAGTATTCCGTGTCTTTACATTCTGCTGCATCCTTTCTACGTCAAATTCATAAAGAAAAATATGATTTAACCATGATTGGAATTGATCAAGAGGGTCATTTCTATGTTTATGACGGAAGTATTGATGATGTTGAACACGATACATGGAAAGAAAAAGGAATTCCTTGTGCATGGGTACATAAAGGGGTATTGCCTTTGGATGGTTCAGATTCAATTTCTTTGGATTGTGTTTTCCCTATTCTACATGGAAAAAATGGTGAGGATGGATGTATTCAAGGCTTGTTGGAACTTATGAATATTCATTATGTTGGATGTGATGTGATGTCAAGCTCCATCTGTATGGATAAGGAAATCATGCATATCCTATGTGATGAAGAAAAGATTCCATGTGCTGATTATATTTGCTTGAAAGAGCATGCGGATAATCCAAGCTTTGAAGAAATTGAAAAGGATATTCCTTTACCTTGGATTGTGAAGCCTTGTAATGCGGGAAGCAGCTATGGGGTTCACAAGGTTGAAAATAAAGAAGAATTTGAAAGTGCCATTGTGGATGCTTGGCATTACGATGGACGTGGAAAGCTATTGGTGGAAAAAGCAATTGATGGCTTCGAAATTGGTTGTGCCGTCATGGGAAATGAAGAATTATTTGCCGGAAGCTGTGATGAAATTGAAGTAACGCGTGGACTTTTTGACTTTGAAGGGAAATACGATTTAGTTGGATCTTCTATTTATTGTCCAGCACGTATTGATGAGGATACTTTTAATCGTGCTCGTATCTTGGCAAAGAAGAGCTATCGTGCGCTCAATTGTATGGGTATGGCACGTGTGGATATGTTTGTTCAAAAGGATAAAAGCTTGGTATTAAATGAAGTAAATACCATTCCAGGCTTTACTGAAACCAGTCGTTATCCAAGTATGATGAAGGAAGCTGGCATTGCCTTTGGTGATTTGATTGACCAATTAATTGAATTGGCTATGCAAAGGGCGGTTGGCGTATGTTAGAAGCATATAGCCGTGCTTGGGCTGAAATCGATTATGATGCGATTGCACACAATTGCGATGAAATCAAAAAATTAGTGGGTTCTACAAAAATCATGGGAATCGTTAAGGCTAATGCCTATGGCTTAGGCGATATTCAATGTGCCAAGGCACTAAGAGCATGGGGCGTTGATTTCTTTGGGGTTTCCAGTATTGATGAAGCCTTACATCTTCGTGAGAATGGAATTGAAGAACAAATTCTTGTCTTGGGCTATACACCCGAAGAACATTTCCATTATTTACATGAAGAGAAGATCGTTCAATCCTTATGTAGCTATGACTACGCATTAAAGCTGAATGCCTATGCGAAGGAAAAAGGCATTGTAATTTCTTGTCATTGTAAGGTGGATACTGGAATGAATCGAACCGGTGTTCTTTACCAAGAACAAGAAAAGAACTTTGAACAGATTCAAACGGAATATCAAATGTCGAATCTATCGGTAGAAGGAATCTTTTCACATTTTCCAGTTAGTGATGATTTAAGTCCAATTTCTAAGGATTTTACTTTAAAACAAATTCAATTGTTTAAAGAAGTGCTTCAACGTTTAGAAGAACTTGGAATTGATCCAGGTCTTACTCATATTCAAAATAGCTATGGAATTTTAAATTATGGCGATTTAGGCTTTGATTATTGTCGTCCAGGTCTTTTATATATGGGCGTAACCAGTGATGATTCCATTCCAATTTTATCAAAACCAAATTTCATACCGATCTTATCGTTATATGCGAATGTTAGTGTGGTAAAGACCTTAGAAAAAGGCATGACAGTAAGCTATGGTCGTCATTTTACCGTTGAAAAGCCGACAAAGGTGGCAACTGTTTCGATTGGTTATGCGGATGGGCTACCACGTTTGGCATCAAATCAAGGCTTGAAGGTTTTGATTCATGGACAGGCTTGTCCAATGATTGGAAATATTTGTATGGATCAATGTATGGTTGATGTGACAAATATTGGCAATGTACAAGAGGGGGATGTTGTTTGTATTATTGGTATGCAAGGGAATGCTTGTGTGACCGTTGATGAGATCACAAGAAAAGCGCATACGATTAATAATGAAACATTATGTGCATTGGCGGCAAGAGTCCCTCGTTTAAAGAAAAGGGGATAAAAAATTAATGGCAAGAAAGAAAAATTATGGAGCGATTGATATCGCAAAGTATGTTTCGGCTCTATTGGTGGTTTGTATTCATACCTTTCCATTTTATGAACTTTCTATTCAATTGAATACGTATTGGATTCAAACTGTTTGTCGTTTGGCTGTGCCTTTCTTCTTTGTATGCTCTGGTTTTTTCTTTTTTAGAAAATGGAATCGTGAAGATCCAGAAGCCAATCATGAAGCATTGGTGCATTATGAAAAACGACTATTAAAGATTTATTTGATTTGGACCGTGATCTATCTGCCGTATACGATTTGGGATTATAGTCAGGCAGGTTTTCGCTTCTATCATATTATTGCTTATATAAGAGATCTTCTCTTGAATGGAAGCTATTATCATTTATGGTTCTTACCCGCTTTGATGTTAGCAACCTGGATTGTTTCTCGATTGTATCAATCTAAAGGGATGAAGCATGTCTTGATTACAAGCTTTGTACTTTATTTCATAGGGTATTTATTGAACGTCTATCAAGCCGTATGGGAATCCATTCCTTATGTTTCCTTCTTATTTAGCTTCTTTACTAAGATCTTGGTTACATCAAGAAATGGGATTTTCTTTGGTCCAATGTTTGTGGCAATCGGGCTTTTACTTTCAAAGACGCCTCGTTTAAAGCATCGTGCAACCTTAGTGGCTTGGATTATTAGCTTTATTGCTTTATTTGGAGAAGTTAGCTTGTATCAGCGCTTAGGTATTCTAAGAGATTTAAGCAGTATGTATTTAATGTTAATACCAGCTGTTTATTTTATGATGAATACCTTATTAACAGCAGATATTGAATATAAGGATCGTTATCGTGTTTTTCGAAATGAATCGTTATTAATCTATACATCACATATTTTGTTCGCAAAAATATTCTTAGTTTTATGGCCACATGCACATATTGTGGTTTACTTCTTGACTTTAGCCTTCTCTCAAGGCTTTGCGACTTTAGTGATGATTTATCGGAAGAAATTTCCAATTTTAGAAAATTTATTATGATACGTGTATTTCAAGTAAAATGTGCTAGTGAGAAAAAAAGTGAAATTGAAGCACATTTAATCAAAAAATTACATCTTTCAAAAAAAGATCTTTTGGCATGGTCAATCCACCGTAAAAGTGTGGATGCGCGCCATCAAAAGGTCTTATTTTCGTTTACTATTGATTGTAAGGTACGCAATGAAAAGAAAGCTTTAAAGAACAAGGATGTTCATCCAACACCAGATGAAAGCTATAAGCCTGTCTTATCTGGAAGTCATGAATTAAAAAGTCGACCTGTTGTCGTAGGTTTTGGACCGGCTGGCATGTTTGCGGCTTTGATTTTGGCACAAGCAGGCTATCATCCTATTATTCTAGAAAGAGGTTCAACCATCTATAAAAGAAAAGAAGTCGTTGATCACTTTTGGAAAACAGGGGAGCTTGATGAAGAGTGCAATGTGCAATTTGGCCAAGGTGGAGCTGGGGCCTTTAGTGATGGTAAGCTCACAACCCGTTCTAAGGATTCTCGTTGTCGAAAGGTTTTAGAAGAGCTGGTTCATTTTGGAGCCAAAGAAGAAATCTTAATTGATCAACATCCACACATTGGAACTGATGCTTTTTTAGAGATTGTGGATCAATGTCGAAAAGAAATTGAAAAGCTTGGTGGAAGCTTTTATTTTGATACGAAGTTAGAAGATATAGAAGTCAAAGACAATCAACTGAATAAAATTTGTGTACAAGGAAAGTGGATTGACTGTCAGGCTTTAATTCTTGCCTGTGGACATAGTGCGAAGGATACGTTAATGATGCTGCATCAACATCAGGTGAAATTAACAAACAAGCGCTATGCGGTCGGTGTACGAATTGAACACCTTCAAAGCTATATTAATGAAGCGATGTTAAAGGATGCAAGCAATGATCCTCGTTTAATTCCAGCACGTTATCAGCTTTGTCATACGGCTCAAAATGGCAAAGGGGTCTATTCCTTCTGTATGTGTCCAGGAGGCTATGTCATTCCAGCTAGCAGTGAAAAAGAGAAATTGGTTATTAATGGCATGAGCTATGCATCACGTTCCGGTGAAAATGCCAACAGTGCATTATTGGTACAAACGGATGAATCGGATTATGGGAATGACCTTTTTGATGGCTTACGCTTTCAAGAAAAATTAGAAGAAAAGGCTTATGAACTATCGGGAGGCTATCAAGCCTGTGTTCAATTGGCAAAGGATTATTTGGAAGGAAGAACTTCGGATCACTTTGAACAAGTTCAACCGACCTATTGTCTTGGTTATCAATTTGTGGATTTAAATGATTTATTTCCGTCTGCAATCAACCAAGCTCTAAAGGAAGCCTTACTAGCCTTTGAAAAAAAGGTGCCTGGCTTTGTATCGGAAGGGGCTATCTTAAGTGCAGTTGAATCGCGGAGTAGCTCCAGTGTACGAATTGAACGCGATGCGAATTGTGAAAGCTCTGTTCATGGTCTTTATCCAAGTGGTGAAGGCAGTGGCTATGCCGGTGGAATTATGACCAGTGCCATTGATGGCATTCGTTGTGCCGAAAAACTCATTGAATATTTCAATCAGCCTCAGTACAATAAATCAAAGAAGAATGGAGGTGTTTCCAATGGCTAAAAATTGTAAAGGATGTGGCATCACCCTACAAAATGAGGATCCAGAAGCTTTGGGCTATGTACCAAGCTTAGATGCTGTCTATTGTGAACGCTGTTATAAAATCAGTCATTATGGAAAAGTGACCATTTCTATGCAACAAGGAATTGAATCCAGTGAAACCTTTGAAAAAATCAATGCGATTGATGGCGTTGTTTTTTGGGTTGTGGATTTATTCTGCTTTGAAGCAAGTATGATCAATCGCTTGAATCAAAAGCTAAATAATAAGGATATTGTTCTGATTCTAACGAAACGGGATGTTTTACCAAAAACAGTAACTGATCAAAAGATTTATGCCTTTGTCGATCATCGTTTAAAGGAAGAAAAAATTGTTGTGAAGGATATTATCATCTGTGGGGATCTACTTTTAAATCCAGCACAAAAGAAAAAACGTTTATCGGAACAAGGAAAGCATAGCCTTCACCAAATTCAACGGGTGATTGAACGCTATCGAAAAGGACGGGATGTCATTTTTATGGGAATGGCCAATGTTGGTAAGAGTACCTTGTTGAAGCAATTCCTACCAGAGACTGGATTAACCATTTCACGAAATCCAGGAACGACCTTAGATTTAATTCCGCTTGAACAAGAAAACTATACGATTTATGATACGCCAGGTATCGAAAATAACCACAGTGTCTTAACACTACTTCAAGCAAAGGATTTAAAAACCGTAATTCCAACCAAACCGATTCGTCCATTTGTTTCCCAAATATATGAAGACCAATCCTTTGCGGCCGGTGGTTTGGCACGCTTGGATGTTATTCCAGAAGGAAAGGCCAGTGTTGTTGGCTATTTCTCTCGATCGATTGCGATTCATCGTGGAAAATTAGCGGATGCCGATCGATTATGGAATGAGCACTTAAATGAAATGTTGGTGCCATGTCTTGATACTTCCTTAGTTACGATGCATACCTTCCATGCTCCTCAAATTCAAGGCGATAAGATGGATGTTGTGATTCATGGCTTAGGATGGTTTTGTGTCAGTGGAAATATTAAACAAATTTATGTTCGAGTGCATAAAGGAATCAATGTAACATTTAGAAAGGCGATGATCTAATGCTTTCAAAACAAGCAAAAAAAACATTAAGAAAATTATCCAATGACTATCGTGCTATTGTTCAAATTGGTAAGGATGGTCTTTCCTATAATACAATGGAATCCATTGATGTGGCTTTAGAAGCCCATGAATTGGTAAAATGTAAGCTATTAAAGACCAGTCCCATTGAAGTGCGTCAAGCTGCAATTGAATGTGCAGCCAATACGCATAGTGAAGTGGTACATGTGATTGGTCGTACCTTTGTTCTCTATCGAAAATCAAAGGAAAATAAATTGGGTATCCGTTCATGAAAATCGGAATCGTAGGTGGTTCGTTTGATCCTATTCATTATGGACATATTGAAATGGCAAAAACAGCCTTAAATCAATTGGATTGTGAACAAGTTTGGTTTATGCCAACCCAAGATACGCCTTTAAAGGATCGCTCTTTAAGTAAAAGTTCAGATCGAGTAGCGATGATTGAAAGTATTCTTCCGATGGATTCACGCTTTCATCTTTGTTTAAAAGAAGTGAATAAAGAAGGCAAGAGCTATACGATTGATACGCTTCGTGAATTAAAGAAAGAATATCCAGAGGATGACTTTGTGTTTATGATTGGAACCGACCAATTAAAACAATTTCATCAATGGAAGGAAGCCAATCGATTGCTTGAATTGGCACAATTTGTTTGTGTGGATCGCTATGGACAAAAGCTAGAGAGCCCTTATCCAATTCAAACCCTTCATATGGATTTAATGCCAGTCAGCTCCAGTGATTTAAGAAAAGGAAATAAGCTGAATTATCTTCCAATGTCTGTTCTTTCTTATATCTATAGTCATCGATTATATATTCAAGGCTTTGTGAAGGAACGGGTCAATGAACATCGTTATCAACATAGCTTGTCAGTAGCTAAGCTATGTGAAGAAATGGCCTTAGCCAATGGTTTGGATGGACAAAAGGCTTATTTAATTGGTTTATTTCATGATATTGCCAAAAGCATGTCCAAAGAAGAAATGGAAAAATGGATGGACGTCTTATGTCCTGAAAATAAAGCTTATGCACCAGCTGTATGGCATGGCTTTGTAGGAAGTGAAATTGTGGATCGTATCTTTTATTTATCGGATCCAGAAATCAAAAATGCAATCTATCATCATGTTTTAGGAACAAGTACAAATCCTTATGCCATGATTGTCTTCTGTGCGGATAAAACTGATCCATTAAGAGGCTATGATTCGAGTCGTCAAATTCAAGCCTGTAAAGAGAATCTTTATGAAGGCTTTCAATGGATCAAAAATGAAAATGAAAAATATTTAAGAAAGGAAAATGTATGAGTTTAAAGGATGTAGTCATTCAAGCAATCTGTGAAAAAAAAGCCATGGATGTTCGAGAATATGATTGTCGAGAAATCACCCCTTTTGTTGATACGATGGTGGTTGCCACCAGCAATAATATTCGTCAAAGCAATGCGATTGCCCAAAACATTAAGGATCGACTCAAGGAAGCAAACCTTTCTTTTGAAATACGCATCGAAGGAAAGAGTGATTCGAAATGGCTCTTGGTTGATTTAGGAAGTGTGGTCGTTCATTTATTTGTGAAAGAAGAGCGAGATGTTTATCAAATTGATCGCTTGTATGCAGATTGTCCGGTGGTAGCGTATGAACTATAATACATTGGCTAGCTATTATGATGATTTGGTCAAGGATGATCAAGCAACACAGGCTTGGGTTGATTGGATTCAACGCTTTCAAAAGCCTTGTTCTATGCTAGAGTTGGCCTGTGGCTCTGGTGAAATTACCCATACCTTACATCATCTAGGCTATCAAATGAGTGCTTTGGATTTATCTCAAGCCATGATTGATAAAGCTCGCACAAAGGATGATGAAATTGTCTATTATTGTCAAGATATGAAAGATCTATCCAATTTAGGAAGCTATGAGGCGATGGCTTGTTTATGTGATAGCTTTAATTATCTTTTATCAATTGAAGATGTAAAGACCTTTTTTAAGGAAGTCAGTTCTCATTTAAAAGAAGGTGGATTGTTCTTTTTTGATACCCATTCATTAGACCGATTATCGGAATTTGAACAAGAATGGAATGAGACCGGAACCTTTGTGGATGGCTTGCACTATCAATGGTCTATTAGTAGTGAGGATGATTGGATTTATCAAGATTTTGCGTTTTACCTTCCTAATGGACAAGTTAAACAAGAGCACCATCTTCAAAGGGTTTATGAACCCAAAAGCTTAGAACAAGCCTTTTTACCTTATTTTTCCATTGTGGATGTATGTACCGATTTTGATTTAGCGGGCATACAAGAGGGTGAAAAATATTTTTATGTATTAAAGAAAGAAGGATAATATGATTGGAATTATTGCTGCAATGGATATTGAAATCGAAGCAATCGCTAAAATTGCTCAAATCCATTCAAAAAAAATGATTGCCCAATGTGAAATACAAGAGGGTACCTTAAAAGGTAAAGACATCGTGATTGCCAAAAGTGGCATTGGAAAAACCCATGCTGCCATGGTTACAAGTATTCTTTGTATGTCTTATCCCATTGAAGCCATTATTAATATTGGAACCGCTGGTGGGCTTCTACAAGAAGAAAATGTCTTGGATATTGTGATTAGTAATCAAGTGGTTCAAGCTGATTTTGATACCAGTCCAATTGATGGAAAGGATGGAATTGGCCTTGTTTATCCCGTTCAAAAGGAAATGGTGGATAAATGCCAAAAGGTGGCTGAGCAATTAGGTATTCCTTATCATATTGGAACCATTGCTTCACAGGATTTATTTATGTCACGTCCTGAGGATTATGAAAAGCTTCTAAAGAACTTCCCTCATTCGATTTGTTCAGAAATGGAAGCAGGAGCTGTTGGGCAGGTTTGTTGCGATTTTGAACTTCCTTATGTAATCGTTCGCGGCTTAAGTGATGTGGTTTGTCATCAAGGCAATGAAATGGAATTTGGCGAATATGCTGCGAAGGCAAGTAGCCAAAGTGCAAAATTAATTGAAGCCTTTATAAACGTTTTATAGAAAAAGGAGGGACACGCATGCGACTCAATCGAAGATTTACCGCTTTATTATGGATTGTATTGATTCTGCTTGTGATGGGCTTATGGTCATTGTTCGTAAGCGGTCCTAGTCGGGTACATGAAGCCAGTGAGCAACAAACGATTCAAACCATTGAAAAAAATGTGAAAGGAATCAATGGCATCACGACCCATATTTTTGATTACAAGACCTATCAAGGTTATACAAAGGATAGACTTTATTGGTTTGATGTGAATGGAAAAAAGATTACTTCACGAAAAATTAAAACGCTTGATTATAAAAAAGCCAAGAAAACGGCCAAGAAAAACTATGGAATTGAAGCCAAAACCATTGAGCTTGGCTATGGCTACAACAACCCTTGTTATGTCATAAAAAGTGATGTATCGATTATCTTAATTGATTATGATACCTTTGAAAGAGTTTACCAAGGAGGAATTGGTGGAAATGAGTAATATTGATTGGAATGCACCTTATATTAATCGTCGTTTATGGATATTAGAGCATTTAGATTCCTTACATACCGATGCCAATGAAACCTTGTTGCTGCTGTTGATTGATTACTACAATCAATGCGCAAAGGCCATTAGTCATGAGGAATTTTCTAAGAAATTAAAATTAGACGTTGATCAAATTGAAGATTTATTTACATCGCTTTCGGATAAAGGCTATCTTTCTATTGAGTTTGAAAGAGGACAAATTTACTTTAATATTGAAGGCGTCTTTTCGGATTCTAGCCAAGGAGAAAGTTTAGATCGTTCCTTAATTGAGAAGTTTGAGGATTCCTTTGGGCGTTCTCTTTCTTCGAGTGAAATGCAACGTATATTAAATATGGCAGCGGTCTATGATGAGCGAAGAGTGGTTTGTGCTCTAAATGAAGCGGTTGTCTATGATAAATTGAGCCTAGATTACATTGAAAGAATTCTTCAAACCTGGATGAAAAAAGGTTTATCGGTTGAAGATGTGGAGAATGGAAAACGTGAATGCGAATGAAATTGTCGATGAAATGGAAAAGCTCTTTCCTAATGCGCATTGTGAATTAAAGCATGAGACAGCCTTTCAATTATTGATTGCGACCATTCTTTCTGCGCAAACAACCGATGCATCGGTAAATAAGGTGACACCGGCTTTATTTCAAGCCTATCCAACATCAAAAGAAATGGCAAAAGCTTCAGTCCAAGAGATTGAAGTCTATATTCAAAGAATTGGCCTGTATCGCAATAAAGCCAGATCAATTGTTGCATGCTCAAAGGAATTAGAGAGTCGTTTTGATGGCATTGTTCCACATACACATAAGGAGCTAGAATCCTTACCAGGGGTTGGACGAAAAACAGCCAATGTGGTTCGTTCAGTGGCCTTTAATATTCCAAGCTTTGCGGTGGATACCCATGTACAGAGAGTATCAAAGCGTTTAAAGCTATCAAAGCCCAATGATTCAGTTGAAAAGGTTGAAGCAAAATTAAAACGTAAAATCGATCGAAGTCGTTGGAATCAGGCACATCATGATTTTATCTTTTTTGGACGCTATTTATGTACGGCTAGAAATCCAAAATGTGATCAGTGCCCCTTTACAAGCTTCTGTCGAGACTATAAGGAGAAAGTATGAAATTAGCTGTAAATTATGAAAATGGAAATGTTTTTCAACATTTCGGACAAACAAAAGAATTTAAAGTATTTGAAATTGAAGATGGAGCCATTCAATCCAGCTCTTTATTAAAGGCAGATCCGCAAGGCCATGCAGCCTTAGCTAGTCAATTAATCAATGAAAGTGTAGATGTAGTGATTTGTGGTTCACTAGGAATGCGTATGTTAAATCTTCTTCAAGGTGCAAATATTCAAGTCTGTGCAAACGTACAAGGTGATGTAGACCAAGTGGTTCAAGCCTATTTGGATGGAACATTAAACTACAATACCGAAGCACATGCTTGTAGCTGTTCACATTAAGCGACATAGGTCGCTTTTTTTAAACCAATATAAAATTTTCAGGGAATTCATATTGATTCTCTGTTTGATCACAATAAATCGTGTTAAAAGAATCCAAGGGCTGGAATTTACAAAAGCCATTAACCCCTAATTTACTTGAATCAATTAATAAATTAGAAACCTTTGAATTCGCAAGTGCGATATTTTTTAATTCACGAGTTTCAACCTCCGCTGTATAGGAATAATTTTTATCTAGGTCGAGACCAGCACAGCTGATAAAACAACGATCAAATTGAAATTGTTTTAGGGTATTGATGGCAAGTGAGCCAGTACTCATGGCATATTTGGAATAATCCCCACCAATCACAATGATTTGGGCAAGGGGACTTTTTAATTTGGATACGATCAAATGATTGTGTGTCACGATCCGAATCTTACGATTTTGTAAAGCATCAATCATCGGAACAAGACTTGTTCCACCATCTAAAAAGATACATTCCCCATCCTTAACTTGTTCACTGGCTTTTTGGGCAACCTTTGACTTTTCTTCATAATGAATGCGAAAGCGTTCCTTCATTTTTACTTCTCTTTGTTCGGATAAAATTTGATCATGACCAGAAATGATGGCTCCACCATGAATTCGTTTTACTTTTCCTTGTTTTTCTAATTCATTTAAATCTCTACGAATGGTCGCTTCAGATATATCTAATTCTTTGGCAATGTCTTTGACATTTAAAATATTATCTTGTTCTAAACGATTTAATAAAAATAAAATTCTTTCTTTTCCTAACATAATACTTCCTCATATCATGAATTTTATTATATCACAAATGAGAAATGAACAAAATATGTTTATAAATGTTCATTAATTTTCATAGAACGAAAATTAATGCTTGCAAATGAACAAATATGAGCATATAATGTCCTCGGATGAAAGAAGGAAAGAGAAAATGAAACATTTAACGAAAAAAGCTAGCGAAATGACAATAAAAGAGCTCGCAAGCTATATTGATTATTCAGTATTAAAACCAGAATTTACCCCAGAACAAATTATTGAATTGACCAAGGATGGTGTTAATTTAGGCTGTGCAACAATTTGTATTAATCCAGGTTATATGGATTTATGTAAGCCTTATATTGATGGAAGTGAAACCAAGCTTTGTCCTGTTTGTGATTTCCCATTTGGAACAAGCTCAACGGAATCAAAGGTCGCTCAAGCAAAAATCTTAGTTGATCAGTATGCCGATGTGATTGGTGAATTGGATATTGTTGCCAACTTTGGTAAGATTCGTGCCGGTCTTTATGAGGAAGTGACAGCGGATATTAAAGCGGTTGTTGATGTTTGTCATGAAAAGAATGTACCGGTAAAGGTTATCTTTGAAACCGATGCCTTAAATGAAGAACAAATTCGTAAAACCTGTCATTGTTGTATCAATGCAGGTGCAGACTTTGTCAAATCCTCAACAGGCTTCTTAACTGGCTTTGAAGCCCATGGTGCGACTGTTGAAGTCATCAAAATGATGCAAGAAGAGGTTGGTGATCAATGTAAGGTCAAAGGAAGTGGATGTATTCGTACAAGAGAGCATTTCTTAGAATTAATTGATATGGGAATTGATCGTATGGGCGTTGGCTATCGTTCCGTTCCAGTTGTATTGGACTTGAAAAAATAAACATTGAGCGACTGTAAAGTCGCTTTTCTTCTCTTTCCAATTGCGTTAAGATGTAGCTATCAAAGGAGCTTTTATGGACAAGATTGTTTATGTAACTGGACATCGTCATCCCGATACCGATTCGGTAGCAGCGGCCATTGCTTATTCAGAACTAAAAAAGCAACGTGGAATGCATTGTATTCCTTGCCGTTTAGGGGAATTAAACGATGAAACAAAATATTTACTACAGCGTTTTCATTTCGAAGAGCCCTATCATTTAAAGGATGCAAGGGTCTCTTTGTCTGAAATTGACATGAATAAGCCCATCACGGTTCAAGCGGATACAAGCATTTTAGAGGTTGTACAGCTCTTAGAAGAGGATCATGTTCCCGTGATTGGTGTCATTGATGAAAACTCGCATTTACTTGGGATTGTGACCTATCAGGATTTATCGGCCATTGGAATGGGCGATACATCCTTTGGCATCGATTTATTGAAAAAGACCAGTGTTGAATCAATTGCCAAGACCTTAAATGGAAAGATTATTCATCGTGCTGAAAAGAGTCATTTAAATGGAAAGGTCAGTATTGTTGCGATGACCAAATGTGGTTTATCGAATTATGAGGTTAAAGATCGTATTGTGATGTTAGGGGATGATACCCAAGCACAAATGGATGCGATTAAAAAAGGAGCCGGCTTATTAATTGTAGTATGGGCCAATGCCATTGACCAAAAGGTGATTGATTTGGCAAAAGAAAAACATTGTTCCATTGTCATCAGTGGTCATGGAGCGATGAATACATCTCGCTATTTGTACTTTGCCCCTCCGATTTCTTTATTGATGAATCAACATGTCATTCAATTTCATGAATATGAAATTGCTGAGGATGTTTTAAAAAAGATGCTAAAAACACGCTTTCGTGCCTATCCGGTCCTCGATGATAAGGAACGCTATGTCGGCTATGTAACGCGTTTTGATCTATTAAATGCTAAAAATAAATCCATTGTAATGGTTGATCACAATGAATTTAGTCAATCCGTTCGTGCCATTGAAAAGGCGGAGTTATTAGAAGTTGTCGACCATCATCGAATTTCTGATTTTTCAACCCGTTTACCGGTAGCCTTCCGTAATGAAATTGTGGGAAGCACCGCAACCATTCTGACGGAAATGTTTCAAGAACGCCAAATCTTTATTGAACCCAATTTAGCTGGCTTATTATTAGGGGCCATCTTATCGGATACCTTAAAGTTCCGTTCACCGACAACGACCCAAAAGGATATCTTTATGGCCAATGTCTTAGCGCAAATCGCCCATTTATCCATTGATGAATTTGCGGAAGAAATGTTTACGGTAAGTACCAATATCTCCAATAAAGATATGCAGGATGTTTTAAGAACAGATTTGAAGCAATTTGATATAGAAGATCAAAATGTCTTGATTTCGCAAGTCATTGTCTATGATTATCATGCGACCGATAATCGTGAAAAAGAAATTGAAGACGCTTGCCAAGCAATTTTATCTCGTTCGGAAGCAAAAACCATCATGGCTTGTTTTACATCGATTATTGATAGTGGATCGATTATCTTTGCCAAAGGAGAGAAAGCCGAATGGATCTATGAAGCCTTCCCAGAAGATAGTACCTCCTTTCAAGAGGGTCTTCTATCACGAAAAAATCAAATCATACCTAAACTAACCGATGTATTCTCACGTCATTAAGGGGGATAAAAGATGATTCAAGATATTCAAGAAGCATATCATGTAGAATATACACCGATCGATCCATCCGATGAGGATTCGGTCTTTGTGTTTTCTAAAAATCAAATCTATGGAAAAATGAAAGGACAAGAATTAATTTGTCCTTCTTTTCGTCAAATTAAAGGAAACGTTCAATATTTGTTTTCAATTGGAGAACGACATGTTTATTTAGCCTTAGAAGAACAAACAATTAAAGGCTTTGAATACTTAAGCGTTCGAACGCTACGGCATTGTCAGCCCAAATTGATTCAATTTGCGGGGGCAACCGCCTATCATTTATATACTTGGTATTCAAGAACAAAATATTGTGGAAGCTGTGGTCATGAATTAGAGCATTCCATTCATGAAAGAGCCATGCAATGTCCAAAATGTAAATCCATTTATTATCCAATGATTGCACCGGCTGTGATTGTGGGTGTTATTCATAAGGATTCGATTTTAATGACACGCTATGCAGGGCGTGCCTATAAAGGGCATGCTTTAATTGCCGGCTTTTGTGAAATAGGCGAGAGTCCAGAGGATACCGTCATCCGAGAAGTTCAAGAGGAAGTAGGCTTAAAGGTCAAAAATATACGTTATTATAAAAGTCAGCCTTGGGGCTTTGATTCCAATATTTTGATGGGCTTTTATTGTGATTTGGATGGAGATCCAACTATTACATTAGAAAAAGAGGAATTAGCTAAAGCTCGTTTTATTCCGAGGGATGAAATTATTGATGAATGGGAGGACCTAAGTCTTACCAATGAAATGATCATTGCCTTTAAAGAAGGAAAAATTTAAACAGATGCTTCAGTTGTGAAATAAATAGTTACAAATGTATAAGTTGAGAAAAAATGTCAAAAAGATTTGTTCTTAACTTTCAGTCTGTTGTATACTACGAATGTAAGTGTTATAGACGATAAAAATGAATAAAGGAGAAAAAGAATGAACGTACAAGAATTAAAAAAACATGCAAACAATGTACGCCAAAACATCCTAAAAGCAGTGTATAGTGCACAAAGTGGACATCCAGGAGGAAGTTTATCCAGTGCCGATGTTTTAACGTATTTGTATTTTGAAGTCATGGATGTGAATGAAGAAAACGTGAAGGGAAAAGACCGTGATCGTTTTGTTCTTTCAAAAGGACACATTACACCAGCTTTATACAGTGTATTAGCTGAAAAAGGATTTTTAAGCCAAGAAGATATCTTAACCTTCCGTAAATTTGGAAGTAAATTACAAGGACATCCGAATATGAATTATGTGGATGGCGTTGATATGTCAACTGGATCTTTGGGACAAGGAATTTCAACAGCTGTCGGAATGGCATTAGCGAACAAATTAGATAAGAATGGTCATCATATTTATACCTTATTGGGAGATGGAGAATGCCAAGAAGGTGAAGTTTGGGAAGCAGCGATGGCCGCAAGTCATTATGAATTGGATAATTTAACTGTGATGGTTGACTGTAACCACCTTCAAATCGATGGAAAAGTTGAAGATGTTATGAATGTCTATCCATTGGATAAGAAATTTGAAGCCTTTGGATTTGAAGTCATCAAAGCCAATGGACATGACTTTGATGCAATCAAGGCAGCCTTTGATTATGCGACAAGCGTAAAGAGAAAACCATGTGCAATTTTATGGAATACAATCAAAGGAAAAGGTGTCTCTTTCATGGAAGATCAAGCTGGATGGCATGGATCTGCTCCTAATGAAGAACAATATAAACAAGCAATGAAGGATTTAGGAGGAGAAGAATAATGGCAAAACAAGCAACACGTGCAGCGTATGGACAAGCCTTGGCGGAATTGATCCAAGAAAATGAAAATGTCGTCGTATTAGATGCCGATTTAGCTGGTTCTACCAAAACAGGCGATGCGAAAAAAGTATGTCCAAAAAGACATTTCGATATGGGAATTGCAGAAGGAAACATGATGGCTGTTGCAGCAGGACTTGCAGCATCAGGTAAGATTGCCTATGCTTCAACCTTTGCGGTCTTTGCCACAGGAAGAGCCTTTGACCAAGTTCGTAACAGTATTTGTTATCCAAACTTAAATGTAAAGGTCTGTGCAACCCATGCTGGAATTACCGTTGGTGAAGATGGCGCCAGTCATCAAAGTATTGAAGATATCGCTTTGATGCGTGCCGTACCAAATATGAAGGTCTTCCAACCATGTGATGGTGTAGAAGCAAAAGCCATTGTCAAAGCCGTCGCTGAAATCGATGGACCATGTTATGTACGTTTAGGAAGATTAGCTGTTGAAACCGTGAATGATCCAGAAACCTATACCTATGAATATGGTAAAGGAATCGTTATGAACAAGGGTGAAAAGGTAGCAATCGTTGCCACGGGTATGATGGTTCAAGAAGCCTTAGAAGCTGCAAAACAATTAGACTTTAATCCAACCGTAGTGAATATCAATACGATTAAACCAATTGATGCCGACCTAATCAAAGAATTAGCGAAAACCCATGATGCGATCGTAACCGTTGAAGAGCACAATGTGATTGGTGGCTTAGGTGGAGCCGTTGCAGAAGTCTTAGCTAGTGAAAAAGAACGTTGTCCACAATATATGATGGGTATGCAAGATACCTTTGGACAATCTGGAACGCCAGCTTCTTTATTAGAACACTATGGATTAACCGCAGCTCATATTGCCGATTTCGTAAAAAACATTTAATCAATCAAGCCATGTTTAGAACAAATCTCTAAACATGGTTTTTATTTGTAAAGTTTTTCAGTTATAACTTGAAAAAGTATATAAATATTAAAGTTTTTCAGGTTCGGGCCGAAAAACTTTAATGTTTCTGTTATAATAGATTTAAAGGAGATACATATGTATATTCGTAGCTATTATTTAGATCGATTAAAAAAATATAGAAATATTCCCCTCGTTAAAATTCTTGCAGGTATTCGTCGTTGTGGAAAATCGACTATTTTTCTTATGTTGAAGGAAGATTTGATGCAATCAGATGTCGATGAAGATCATATCATTATGTATACCTATACCTCAGAAGAAATTGAAAATTGTCAAACACATAAAGCGATGTATGAAATGTTAAGAGGGAAAATCAAAGATTCAAAAAAGTACTATATTCTATTGGATGAAGTACAAGAAATTGATGGATGGGAAAAGGCAGTTAACAGTCTTTTAGAAAATAGGGAAATCGATGTGGATATCTATGTGACAGGTTCGAATTCTAAACTCATGTCCAGTGAAATATCAAGCTATTTAAGTGGACGATATGTTTTGATCCCCGTCTATCCTTTATCCTTTTCGGAATATTTACAATTTAAAGGATTGGATCCAAGTATGGCAAAAGCGAATATTTTAGATTACATCAAACGGGGAGGATTTCCAATTGTTGTAATGAGTGATTTGGATGATTTGTCTTCTTATCAAATTAGTGAAGGAATTTATAATTCAGTTATCACAAATGATATTGTCAAAAGATACAAGATTAAAGATTATGACTTATTCAATCGCGTGGTTCGCTTTGTGATTGAAAACGTTGGGAAAACATTTTCGGCAAACTCAATTCGAACGTATTTAAAAGGGGAAAACCGAAAGATTTCGCCAGAAACTGTATACAACTATTTAAACGCTTTAGAAAAAGCCTTTGTATTATATCGTTGTTCCCGTTATGATTTACAAGGAAAATCGCTTTTGAAGACACAAGAAAAATATCATCTAGCCGATTCATCCTTGAAATATTGTATGATGGGATATTCTCCAAAATCATTGGCTTCTATGATGGAAAATATTGTGTATTTTGAATTATTACGTAGAGACTATAAGGTGAATATTGGAAAAAATCATGCAAAGGAAATTGATTTTGTTGCAACAAGAGCAGATCAAAGAGTGTATGTCCAAGTTTGTCGACAATTACCAGAGGAGTCCGATCGAGAAATTGGAAACCTATTAGAAATTAAAGATCAATATCCAAAAATAATTGTAACGTTAAATGACTTGGATGTTGGAAATGTGAATGGTGTACAAATCATTCATCTAGCAGATTTCTTGCTAGATAATGATATTTAAAAAAGATAAGGCCATAAAAGACCTTATCTTTATTTTTTGTCTTCTTTAATCTGGAAGGAGAAGATAAATCCAATTAGAGCAATGGCTAATGTGAATACAAAGGCATAATGAACACCATTCACAAAGGCATCTTGGGTGTTGTTGCCAATATAAGCGGTCTTTCCAATCCCTAATAGGCTGGTTGAAACAGCAGTACTAATGGCACCAAAGACCTGTTGCATCATATTTTGAATGGTGGATCCATCGGTTGATAATTCAGCAGGTAAGGCATTTAGACCATAGGATTGACAAGGAGACATGGCCAATGGAACACCAATCATTACAATAATGTGACATAGGATGACATAGCTAAATGAAGTGGTTTTGGTGGTTTGTAAAAATAAGATCACACCAATAACTGATAAGAATAAGCCTAATTTCGATAGAATTTTAGCACCCATCTTATCATAAAATTTACCCGCCGATAAGCTAAATAAGGCATTGATGACACCAGCAGGTAACATCAATAGACCAGCGGCCGTAACCGAACATCCCAATCCATTTTGTAGATATTGAGGCAAGATATACATAGCGGATAAGGTGATGCCAAAGTTCAACATGATGAGTACCGTTCCGGTACGGAAAGCAGGGGTTTTAAAGGCATGTAAATTTAAAACTGGATTTTCCATTGTCAATTGACGTTTACAATAAACAATTAAAGAAACAATACCAACGACTAAAGAAACAAGAACTTGCCAAGAAAGCCATCCATACATACTTGTAAGACCTGCACCTAATACAATACCGCCAAAGCCTAAACATGAGCTAATACAAGAGAGCGTATCAATCTTTGTATGGGTAAGTGTATAAGGATTGACCGCAAACTTATAGGTAAATAAAATGCCAATAAATAAAATAATCGCAAATAGTAAGAATAAGATACGCCAAGAAGCAAAGCCTAAAATAATACCAGATAAGGTTGGACCAATGGCTGGGGCAAACATAATGATTAGTGAAGTAACGCCCATCGCTTGACCAATCTTACGAGCAGGGAAGACTTCCAATACAATCGCAAACATCAATGGTAAAATAAGACCAGTTCCAATACCTTGCATTAAGCGTCCAATCAATAGAAGAGTAAAATTGGGGGCAAAGCTACTGATTAAAGCACCTAGCATAAATACCGTTAAGGCAAACATCGTTAATTTACGAGCAGGATATAATTTCATCAATAGGGATGCAAAGGGTAAAACCAGTGCAATCACCAACATATATCCAACCACAAGCCATTGTGCAATAGAAGAATCCACATGGAAGAATTGCATCAATTGGGGTAATGTGATATTTAAGGATGTTTCACTAAACATTCCAATAAAAGCACCCAAATACAATCCCATCATCACTAAAAAGGGATGCTTCACATTTACACGGGCCTTCATATTTTCTTTTTCATTCATAAAAGACCTCCTTTTAAAACACTGTTAAAATAAACGAATTGAAGCAAAAAATGAAATAAAAAAAGTGTATTAGTAATACGAATAGCGTATTATATATAATAAAGGAAGTGATTTCATGAATACCTATCAATTAGAATGCTTTTTAGCTTTAGCCAAAACCTTAAATTATGCCAAAACAGCAGAATTGATGCATACCAGTCAACCAGCTATTACCCGTCAAATTCAATCCCTAGAAAAAGAGCTTCAAACCCAGCTTTTTATTCGCTCAAAACACCATGTTGAATTAAGTGAGGATGGAAAATCATTTATAACGGATGCAAAAAATATTCTTTCGATTTCAAATCGAGCTATAAAAAAATTCAATCAAAAGGAAGTACAAAATCTATCCATTGCCTGTGCAGGTCTATCCCATCTCAATATTCTTTTACCAACCCTAAAAGAATTAAAGAAGAAGTATCCTTCTTTACATCCAAGATTAGTGACAGTACCAGTTCCTCATGCGCTAAAGAAAATTGAAGAGGGTGCCTTGGATTTAGTCTTAGGAGCAAAAATGTCTGAGGAAAAGGTGAAAAATTGTCTTTATAAAGAAATCACAAAATGTCATTTGGTTTGTATCTATAATGAATCCTTTGATTTAGAACAAGATATTTCCTTTCATGAATTAGAAAAATACCCTTTAATTCTATTTCATCCAGTCGATATTTCAGAATCCATTCTTTCAAAGGAAGGTATTATTAAAAAGTCATCCAATGAAATCTATTATTGTGATTATCCAAGTGAAGCCATCTTACTTGCCTTAAGTGGAATGGGTATTGCGATATTACCGGAAATCTTAATTCCAGATTGTATTTCAATTCAACGACAAGTGATCTTTGAAAAGACAAAGATTTCGTATGGCTTTTATCATCATCCAAAGATACAAAGTGAATTGATTCAAGATTTTTTAAAGGAAGCTAGAATCGCATTAAAAAATGACAAAGTGTAAGAATTGTTAGATAATATTTCCATGAAAAAGAAGAAGAGAAAGCTCAATCTAGTTCATCTATTGATTGTCTTAATGGTCCCCATTTTAATATTGGGTGGTTTAACAATAACCATTAAAAAATTGACTCAACCCAAAGAAGAAACAGTCATAAAGAAGAAAAAAGAAATGACGATTGAATCTCTTCTAAAACATTCCATTGAACCAGTAGGATCTACCTTATATGTTTGGGGTGGAGGCTGGAATGAAGAAGATACAGGGGCTGGTAAGGAAGCAAAAACCATTGGTCTATCGAAAAAATGGAAGACCTTCTATCAAGAAGAAGCAGATCATTATGATTACACCCAACATGCCTATGAAATACATAATGGCCTCGATTGTTCTGGCTTTGTCGGATGGGTCGTTTACAACACCAAGGAAAGTAAGAACAATCAAACCGGTTATGTCACAGAATCTGGTAAGATTCCAAGCCTCTATCAAAAGAAGGTTTTTGGAAGTGTGACTCAAGCCAAAGATGTAAAGAATTATAAACCAGGAGATATCATGGCCAATGAAGAGCATGTTTATATTGTTCTTGGACAATATAAGGATGGCAGTGTATTACTTGTTCATGCCAGTCCACCAGGGGTTCGTATTTGTGGAACGACAACAGCTAGTGGTAATCAAAATTCGCAAGCCATTCAAGCAGCCACGCAAATCATGCGAACCGAGTATCCAAAATGGTATCAGAAATTTCCAAATTGTGCGGTGGATGCATCCTATTTAACCGACTATGACCAATTCCGTTGGAATAGAAAAACGATGAAGGATGCCAAGAAAATTCAAAAGTTATCAGCTAAGCAAATTGTAAAGCTATTATGGCAATAAGAAAAACCGTAGATCTAAGAAATCTACGGTTTATCGATTTAATAGTTTTTCTTTTTGTTGATCAAATTCTTCTTGTGAAAGAATGCCTTGATCCATTAATTGTTTGAGCTTGATGAGTTCATCTGCAATTAAATTTGGAACATCATTCTTTTGTTCGATATAAGTAGCTTGTACCGTAGGAATTTCTTTGGCTTGATTTTGAGCAAGGATATCCCTTAGCTTTTTTTCTAAATTGGCATCATAAGAAAAACGAAGAACTGGTTTATAAGGATCGTCTCGAGTGACAACTAAGGTGCGTATGATCTCTTGTCGTGTTTGCGCTTGTACATTTGTTTTCTCTTTGGCAGTAGCACCGCCAATAATCGCACCAGCCGGTCCAAATAAAACCCCACCAACAATACTCCTTTTTACAACACCCTTCTTTTTGGTTTCGCCTTTACTTTCTGTAATTAGCTTAACCTCTTGTTCAACCTCAACGCTTTTAATCGTTTCATAGCGAATCAAGGTTCCAAGCTTCGTTGCTCCAATTAATATAACCCCTAAGTTATCATCCCATTTGGCTGTTAGAGTAATCTTACCCGTTGGTTCCATAGATTCTAAAAGATTCTTCATTTCTTCCTTATATTGACGTTTTCTTTTTTTCTCTTCTGGCATATCAAAATCATCTAAATCAAATAATCCCATGATCAAATCCTCACTTTTTTCTAAATTATAGCACGACCATTCTTTTTTGAGTCAGCAACGATTAGATCTGGTATGATTAATGCAAGAGAAGAGTGAAAGCATGAATGAAATGATTTTAGATGGTTCTAAGAAAGAACCGGAATTTATATCCAATGATGCAAGAAAAGGAAGAAAGGTTCTAACCTCTATTGAAGATGAATTAAGAAGTTGTGATTCCTTTATTATGAGTGTGGCCTTTATTACAAGAAGTGGAATCACCCCTTTGTTGCAGCAATTTAAAGAATTGGAAGAAAAGGGTGTAAAAGGGAAAATACTTACAACGAATTATTTAACCTTTAGTGATCCTGTTGCTTTAAAGAAGCTTGCATCCTTTTCAAATATTGAATGCAAGATGTATTGTGTGGACCAAGATGAGATTGGTTTTCATACCAAAGGCTATATCTTTAAAAAGAAGGATAGCTATAAAGTTTTAATTGGAAGCTCAAATTTAACGCAGAAGGCCTTAACCCAAAATCGAGAATGGAATACGAAAATCGTATCTTCAAAAGAAAGTGAATACCTACAGAATTTGTTTGATGAGTTTAATGCGCTTTGGTATAACGAAAGAAGCTATTATTTCAATTCAATTATTGACGCTTATCAGAGTGAATATAATGCTTTTCGAAAATTTGAAAAGAGACCTTCTTCCTTTATTAAAGCACAAGAATTAAAACCGAATTCGATGCAGGTTCAAGTGATTCAAAATTTACAAAGGCTTGTGGATGAAAAGAAGGATAAGGTTTTATTGATTTCAGCAACTGGAACTGGAAAGACCTATGCATCCGCCTTTGCTCTAAAAGAACAAAAGCCGAAGCGTCTTTTATTTTTAGTACACCGAGAACAAATTGCTCGGCAAGCGATGAAGACCTATCAAAATGTATTTGGAAAAGAGAAAAGCTATGGCTTATTATCAGGAAGTCATAGAGATTTAGAGAATGATTTTGTTTTTTCTACCATGCAAATGATGTCTAAAAAGGACATTCTAGAATCCTTTTCCAAACAAGAATTTGATGTCATTGTGATTGATGAGGCCCATCGAAGTGGAGCTAAAAGCTATCAAACCATCATGAGTTATTTTCAACCTAAGCTTTGGTTTGGAATGACAGCCAGTCCTGAACGAAGTGATGATTTTGATGTCTTTTCCGCCTTTGATCATAATATTGTCTATGAAATTCGTCTCCAACAAGCCTTAGAAGAAGACTTGTTGTGTCCTTTTCATTATTTTGGGATTACGGATTTAAGAGTCGAAAATCAAGAGATGGATTGTAGTGATTTTAAATATTTAACCAGTAATCAAAGAGTTGATTATATATTGAAGCAAGCTCAATTTTATGGCTATAGTGGAGATCGTGCAAAAGGATTGATTTTCTGTAGTAGTAAAAAGGAAGCCCAAGCGCTTAGTGAAAAAATGAATCAACGAGGTTTTAAGACCTTAGCTTTAAGTGGAGAAGATAGTCAACAAGCAAGGCAAGAGGCGGTTGAAAAATTGGTGACAGATCAAGAGGACCATTACGATTATTTATTAACGGTGGATATTTTTAATGAAGGTGTGGATATTCCGGAAATCAATCAAGTTTTATTGTTAAGAGAAACGCAATCTCCAATTGTGTTTGTTCAACAATTAGGACGCGGTTTGCGTAAAGCAAAGGATAAGGAATATGTTGTGATTCTTGATTTCATTGCCAATTATAAAAATAACTATATGATTCCAATTGCCTTATCTGGTGATCAGTCCTACAACAAGGATAATATTCGTCGGCATGTAAGCCAAGGAGAACGTGTGATTCCTGGTGCTTCTACCATTCATTTTGATGCGATTTCAAAAAAAGAAATTTTCAAATCCATTGATGCAGCTAACTTTACTGAGATTCGCTTGATTCGACAAAATTATCAACAATTAAAAATTAAGCTTGGACATATTCCTTCTTTAAAGGATTTTGATCGATATGGCTCAATGGATCTTTTGCGGATGTTTGAAAATAAGTCACTTCAAAGCTATTACCGCTTTTTAGTGAAATATGAAAAAGAATACAAGATTCGCATCTCAGATCGAAAAGAAAATTGGCTGAAATTTATTTCAACGAAGCTTGCCAGTGGGAAACGAATTCATGAACTACTTTTAATTCGATTATTGATGAAAAATGAAGGAGATGTGGAACAACGATTTAAACAAAGTCTAAAGGAAAAATATGGTTTTCAATTGAATGGATTGGAAAAACAAAGTGTAAGGAATATCTTAACCAATGAATTTCCAGTTTCCGCTTCAAAGAAAACGTTTCAGGATTGTATCTTTTTAGATTCGGATTGTGATGGATTTCAAATTTCTTCAGCTTTCCAAGAAGATTTAAAGGATGAAGCCTTTTATACGATAGTAGAGGAATTGATTGAATTTGGCATCGATCGATTTGAAAAGAATTATCATAAACGCTATAAAGAAAATAATTTGGTTCTTTATCAGAAGTATACTTATGAGGATGTTTGCCGATTATTAAATTGGGAACATAATGAGGTGCCTTTAAATATTGGTGGTTATAAGTATGATAAATATACAAATACCTTTCCAGTCTTTATCAATTATGATAAGTCGGAAAATATCCAAGAAACCATCAAATATGCAGATTCTTTTCTTAACGAAAAAGAATTGATTGCGATTTCTAAGGCGGGACGTTCCATGGAAAGTGAAGATGTACAAAATTTTTTACATTCGAAACAAAGAGACATTCAAGTGCATTTGTTTGTACGTAAGAATAAAGATGATAAGGAATCCAAAGAGTTCTATTATTTGGGATTGATGGAAACCAATGAAAAAAATGCTTTTGAATTTATGATGCCTAATACTGATAAAAGTGCTGTCGAAATGCATTGGTTTTTAGATCAAGCCGTTCGAGAAGACTTATACCAATACATTGTAAATGGATAGGAGAATATATGAAAACAATTGAAGTTGTTGCAGCAATTATAAAGGATGGAAATCAAATCTTTGCGACCCAAAGAGGCTATGGTGAATTTAAAGGCCAATGGGAATTTCCTGGAGGAAAGGTCGAAGCTGGTGAAAGGAAAGAAGATGCTTTGATTCGAGAAATCAAAGAAGAATTAGCTACTGAAATAACAGTTAAAGAATATTTTGATACCATTGAATATGATTACCCTTCCTTTCATCTACATATGGATTGTTTTCTATGTGAAGTGAAAAAAGGAAATTTAACCTTATTAGAGCATGAAGACAGCTGTTGGTTAAATAAAGAAAGCTTATATCGTGTTGATTGGTTACCAGCAGATTTAGGAATCATTCAAAAACTAGAAACAATATTATAAGAAGGCCCCTAGGAATATCCTAGGGGTTTATTAAATGTTGGATGGAGCTTTTTTTCTTTTTGGTTGTAGTGCAAGGTACATTGAAATGGATTTCCTTTTCTTGAAATGGCATCTTCAATTGGGATATCTTTTCCTTCCATTAGAGTTTTTAATTCATTGTCGGTAAATACATGATGGTTCCAAACTAAAGGAATGATTATTATAATTTCTTTTCTTTAGCTTACCCACCACAACGGATTGATCTT
This sequence comes from Segatella copri, assembly GCA_963654445.1. GTDB lineage: Bacteria > Bacillota_I > Bacilli_A > Erysipelotrichales > Erysipelotrichaceae > Absicoccus. Next base: position 7,747 of record CAVKAP010000004.1, on the reverse strand, counting down.
GATAAATGAAGGCAATTGTTTTTCCTTGGCAAAGTTTTTTACATTCCTCGTCTGTAAAATGTTTTGACCCCCAATTTTGCTTAAATTGAATCCGTTGATTATGCCAGGTTCCACAATAGGTATCTTTTTTCTTTTTTCTAGGAGGTGTTGAAACCCATTGATCAATCGCATCCATACATGCAGATTCCCATGCATCTGATAAATCTTCTGTATTTCCAAACATTTCTTCCCAATCAAATCCCATAATGAGTACCTCTTTTCTTTGTAAATTTATTTTACATTTTAAATGTGCATTATGCATGTCTATTTTTTAAACATTACTTTTCTACAAGTGTAGATTAAATAAAAAATGTGAAAACTGAAACCGTTTGCACAAAATAAATCTCTTGATTTTCAAAAAAAAAGGACTATGCTTAGTAGCGATAGAAAATTGCAAGGGGGCGTATTTCACGATTTTGTGAGATATTGCCTCTATTGTTTTTTTCGGAGAGGAGGAACATCGACTAGAAAAATGGAAGAGTTTACCAAAGAGCTGATGGAACAGCTGGAAGTCAATATTATTCAGATTGGCCCAATCAAATTTCATGAATCAGTGATTGTATCTTGGGTCGTTATGGCAATATTGATTCTATTATCTATTTGGTTGACGCATGGATTAAAAGTCCATAATCCAAGTAAGAAGCAAGTTGTTGCGGAAACAATTGTTACTTGGTTGGATTCTTTTACACAATCAATGCTCGGAGAAAATGGGAAAGAGTACAGTGGTTATATTGCGACCGTTCTACTTTATATCGGTTTGTCAAATATCATTGGAATTATAGGCTTAAAGCCCCCGACAAAGGATATGAGTGTCACAATTGCTCTGTCTTTAATGAGTATTGTATTGATTGAAGTAAGTGGAATTCGTGTAAAAGGAATGAAAGGTTGGATTAAAAGCTTTACGCAACCCCTAGCGATTGTAACTCCAATCAATATTCTTGAAATCTTCACGAAGCCCTTATCTTTGTGCATGCGTCTTTTTGGGAACGTATTAGGTGCTTTTGTCATCATGGAATTAATTAAGATGGTTGTACCTGTTGTGATCCCACCGGTATTTAGTTTGTATTTTGATTTTTTTGATGGCTTTATTCAAGCCTATGTATTTGTATTTTTAACATCATTGTTTATCGCAGAAGCGACAGAAAATTAGGAGGAAAAGAACATGAGTGTAACTGCAATTGGAGCTGGTTTAGCAGCATTAGCCGTAATCGGTGGAGGTTTAGGAATTGGTATCGCAACCTCTTCGGCTGTAAAAGCGGTAGCGCAACAACCAGAAGCAGATAGTAAAATTATGCGTAACTTATTATTAGGAGCTGCCTTAGCCGAAGCAACTGCCATCTATGGCTTCGTTTTAGGTATTTTAATTATCTTAATGGTTAAATAGAAAGGTTGGATAGGCATATGCTAAAAATTGATTCCAACATAATTTGGACAATTGTTAACTTGCTGATTTTATACGCATTTATGATGCGTTTTCTATTCAAACCCGTTCGTAATATTATTGCCAAACGAAATGAAGAAATCAACGCATCGTTTGAAGATGTACAGAAACAGAAAGATGAAGCTTTGGAATTAAAAAACAAAGCAGATCAACAATTGAAAGATATGCAAACGATTTGCGATGATCATCTTGCTCAAGCGAAGATTCAAGCCAGTCAAGAGTATGAAAAGATCATAGCTGACGCAAATCAAAAATCAGAAGAAATGATTGAAGAAGCTCGTCAAAAGACAATTGAAGCCAGTGAACAAGAAAAGGCAAAGGCGCAAAGTGCTATTGCTGAAATGATTAATCAAGCGGCTGCTAAAATTGCTGGAGATAAAAGCAATGAAGAATTGTATGATGACTTCTTAAAAGAAATGGAATAAAAGGATAGTGGATATGAAAAAGGAGAAAATAGAAGCACATATCCGTTGTGTTCGACGTCCGTCGGAACAACAAGCGGAAAAAATAAAAAAGTTCCTTCAGAACAAATATGACTGTAAAACAGTTGAATTAGATATCCAATTGGATCCTTCTGTACGTGGAGGCTTTATCCTAAACTGTGAAAATGATGAATACGATTGGTCAACGCGTTCTCGTCAAGAACAAATGGCAGATCAAATTAAAGCAGCTAGAGATCAAGCCATTCAAATGAAAAAAGATGGGTCTTTAATGTCAATTTTAAAGGATGCCATTGAACAATTTGAAGCAAGCTCAATGAAAAATGAAGTCGGATATGTTGAAACCATCGGTGATGGAATCGCAACCATTTCAGGCTTAGAGCATGCGATGTATGGAGAAGTTGTAGTATTTGAAGATGGAACCAAGGGTATGGTTCAAGATATTACAGAGGATGGAATTGGTGTTATCTTATTTGATAACGAAGGTATGATTGGACAAGGCTGTAAGGTCAGTCGTACCCAACAACAAGCGGGTATTCCTGTCAGTGAACAATTCTTAGGACGTGTTGTGGATGCATTAGGAAATCCAATTGATGGACTTGGTCCAATTGAAGCAACTGAGATTCGTCCAGTAGAAGAACCAGCCCCTAGTATTATTGATCGTAAACCCGTTACGACTCCAATGGAAACCGGAATCTTATCAATTGACTCCATGTTCCCAATTGGTCGTGGACAACGTGAATTGATCATTGGTGACCGTCAAACTGGTAAAACTTCGATTGCGATTGATACCATCCTAAACCAAAAAGGAAAGGATTGTATCTGTATCTATGTTGCGATTGCCCAAAAGGCATCAACCGTCGCAAACTTAGTGAATACATTAAAAACCAATGATGCGATGGACTATACAATTGTCGTTTCATCAACAGCTGCCGATGCAGCCAGCTTACAATACATTGCCCCTTATGCGGCAACGAGCTTAGCGGAATATTTTATGCACCAAGGAAAGGATGTTTTGATTGTCTATGATGATTTATCAAAGCATGCCGTTGCATATCGTACGATTTCCTTATTGTTAGGACGTTCTCCAGGACGTGAAGCCTATCCAGGGGATGTATTCTATTTACATTCACGTTTATTGGAAAGAAGTGCTCGTTTATCGGATGAAAAGGGTGGAGGATCTATTACGGCTCTTCCAATCATCGAAACGCAGGATGGCGATGTTAGTGCCTATATTCCTACCAACGTTATTTCAATTACCGATGGACAAATCTTCCTAGAAAGTGATTTGTTCTTTGAAGGACAAAGACCAGCGGTCAATGTCGGACTATCGGTCAGCCGTGTTGGTGGTGCAGCCCAAACCAAAGCCATGAAAAAGGCATCGGGTTCTTTACGTATTGACTTAGCGCAATATCGTGAAATGAAGGAATTTACCCAATTTGCTTCTGACTTAGATGAAGCAACAACGAAACAGCTTCAACATGGACAGGTTTTAATGGAATTGTTAAAACAACCGCTAAACCATCCAATGAGTCAAGCAGATCAAATTATGTCTTTAGTTTGTGCCGATGCACATCTATTAAATGATGTTGAAGCAAGTGAAATTAAAGACGAACAAATGAAGCTATTAGCTTGGTTAAATGAAAAACATCCTGAATTTGCGAGTGAATTAAATACTACCAAAGTATTAGATGATAACTTAAAAAATCGTATTATTGAAGCCGCCAAAACCTATCGAGGACAAAAATAATGTCGGCAATTCGAGAGCTTAAGGATCGAATGAATGGAATTCAATCCACCATGAAAATCACAAAGGCCATGTATATGATTTCTTCAACGAAGATGAATGGGGCAAAAGAAAAATTATCAAGTACAGAGCCCTATTTCTATTCCTTAAAGAAAGTCATTTTAATGATTCTTCGTTCTCTACCGGATGATTTCAAGCATCCTTATTTGGATGATCGTGAATATATTGAAGAGGACAAAGAAAGAAAAGCCGTGATTTGTGTAACGGGTGATAAAGGGCTTGCAGGATCTTATAATCATAATGTTTTAAAGATGACCGAACAAATGATTCAAAAGGATCCAATGATGAAGCTTTATATGGTTGGAGAAGTGGGACGTCAATACTTTATGCGTCGTCATGTATCTATTGAAGAGAGCTTCCTATATACAGCCCAACAACCTACTCTACCAAAAGCCCGTTCGATTTCATCAAAGATGTTGGATTTGTTTATGAACAAAGAAATTGATGAGGTCTATATTGTTTATACAAAAATGGATGGATTGACGGAATATACACCGGAAATTGAACAACTTCTACCTTTACATCGTTTAAGTGCGGCTGTAGAAGTTGCCGGTGAAGGAAAATCCAACTTTCAATTAGAACCAAGTCCAAAGGATTTATTGGATACGGTGATTCCTGATTATTTAGCAGGTTATATTTATAGTGCCTTGGTTGAATCCTATGCGGCAGAAAACTATGCTCGTATGCAAGCCATGGACTCTGCCAATAAAAATGGACAAGATCTATTAAGTCAATTGTCTTTACAATACAATCGTCAAAGACAAGCTAAAATTACTCAAGAAATTACTGAGGTTGCTGGTGGTGCAAAAGCAAGGCGCCAACAATTAGAAAAGAAGAAGAAACGTCAAGAAAGGAGTTGTGAATAAGCATGCAAATTGGAAAAATTGTCCAAGTAATGGGACCCGTTGTCGATGTTCATTTTGATGAAAGTCCACTTCCAATTATTCATACCGCTTTACAAGTCGATAACCACGGAAAGAAATGTATTATGGAAGTTATGCAGCATCTTGGAACCAATACGGTTCGTTGTATTATGCTTTCACCCAGTGAAGGTCTACAAAAAGATATGCCTGTTTTATCACAAGGAATGGGTATTGAAGTTCCTGTAGGTGAACAAACCTTAGGTCGTTTGTTTAACGTACTCGGAGATACCATTGATGGAAAAGAAGCCATCGATACAGATGAATATTGGGAAATCCATAGAAAACCACCAAAATTTGAAGATCAATCCCCTGTTACTGAAATTTTGGAAACAGGAATTAAAGTCATCGACTTATTAGCTCCTTATGCTAAAGGTGGAAAAATCGGTTTATTCGGTGGTGCCGGTGTTGGTAAGACCGTCTTAATTCAAGAGTTGATTCGAAATATTGCCAGTGAACATGGAGGTTATTCTATTTTTACTGGAGTTGGAGAACGTTCTCGTGAAGGAAACGATTTATGGAGTGAAATGACTGAATCAGGTGTTATTGAAAATACCGCATTGGTCTTTGGTCAAATGAATGAGTCACCAGGTGCACGTATGCGTGTAGCTGAAACTGGACTTACCATGGCAGAATATTTCCGTGATGTTGAACATAAGGATGTCTTGTTGTTTATTGACAACATCTTCCGTTTTGTGCAAGCAGGTTCAGAGGTTTCCTCCTTATTAGGACGTATGCCTTCCGCTGTTGGTTATCAACCAACCCTAGCTAATGAAATGGGACAGCTACAAGAGCGTATTGCCTCAACCAAAAATGGATCGGTTACATCCGTTCAAGCGGTTTATGTACCAGCTGATGACTTAACCGACCCGGCTCCAGCTACAACCTTTGAGCACTTGGATGCAACAACGGTTCTTTCTCGTAAGGTTGTTGAACAAGGTATTTATCCAGCAGTTGACCCATTGGAATCAAGCAGTCGTATCCTTCAAGCCGATATTGTTGGAAAAGAACACTATGAAACGGCTCAAAAAGTTCTTCAATATCTTCAAAAATATAAAGAGCTACAAGATATTATCGCCATCTTAGGTATGGAAGAATTAAGTGATGAAGACAAGACCGTCGTTGCCAGAGCACGTCGTTTACGTAACTTTATGGCACAGCCTTTCCATGTTGCGGAACAATTCACTTCCATTCCAGGTAAATATGTTCCATTAAAGGATACAATTAAAGGCTTCCAAGCCATCTTAAATGGTGAAATGGATCAATATCCAGAAACGGCCTTCTTTAATGTTGGAACAATTGATGAAGTCATTGAAAAAGCGAAAGAAGTATAATTATGGCAAAGCTATTTGATTTAAAGATCATGGCAAGTGATCATGTCTTTTATGATGGAAAAGCACAGGTTTTAACCATTCATACACCAATAGGTAGTAAGCAATTTTTGGCCAATCATGCCCGAAGTATCTATGCGATTACCCCAGGTGAACTAAAAATCCGTTTAGAGGACGACTCTGAAATCAAGGTTGTTAGTGGGCTTGGAACCATGGTTTTTGCCAATAATCAAGCTGAGGTCTTAGTTGATACCTGTGAAAGTCAGGAAGAATTGGACAAACGTAGAGCTCAAGAGGCTTTAGATCGTGCAAAGGAGAGATTGCGTCAAAAACAATCTATGCGTGAATATCAAATGTCACAGGCTGCCATGGCACGAGCTTTAGCGCGTCTTCAATTTAAAGATAAACATATAAATTAGATCAGAGAGACTCTGGTCTTTTTTAAATGTATTTATTTTATAAACAATATTTATCTTTTTGTGTTTGTATGCTATATTTTTTAAAAGAAAAGAGGATGGTAAGATGCAGAGTATTCAAACGATTTATAAAATTGGACCCGGTCCGAGTAGTTCACATACCTTTGGACCTATGATGGCTTCGAAATATATGCTTGAAAAATATCCGGATGCAAGTCAATTTGCGGTTGAATTGTATGGTTCTTTAGCTTTGACAGGCAAAGGCCATTTAACCGATAAAATCATTGCGAAAACGATGCATCCCAAAGCTTGTAGTATTACCTTTGATTATAAAAAGGAAGTGGATCATCCCAATACCATGTTGATTCGTGCTTATGACAATGAAAAGATTTTAGGACAACATTATTTTGTATCCATTGGTGGAGGAAAAATTGAAATCGATGGAAAAAAAGGCGATAGTGAACCTGATCTTTATGCTTTGACAACCATGGATCAAATTCAAAAGACCTGCCATGAACGTCATATTCGTTTGGATCAATATATTGATGAGGTTGAAGGCAATGAATTGGATAAGTACATGCATAAGATCTTTACTCAAATGTTAAAAACGGTAAATGTTGGATTGAAAAGAACGGGAGTCTTGCCCGGTAGCTTAAAAATTGAACGGATTGCACACGCTCTTTATCAATCGGCTAAAAGCTGTGAAGATTCACAAGATGCCAATAGCTTATTACTAGCTAGCTATGCCTATGCTGCCAATGAACAAAATGCCAGTGGTGGTTTAGTTGTAACTGCACCAACCATGGGAAGCTGTGGCGTCTTACCAAGCTTGGTTTATCACTTCTACCATGATCAAAACTATCCGAAACAAACCATTATTCAAGCTCTAAAGGTAGCTGGCTTAATTGGAAATTTGATTCAAACCAATGCTACGATTTCAGGGGCAAAGGCAGGCTGTCAGGCTGAGGTAGGTGCGGCTTGTTCGATGGGGGCAGCCTTTGTAGCAAGCTGTCAATTTCAAACCAATGAACAAATTGAATGTGCAGCCGAAATTGGTTTAGAGCATCATTTGGGTCTAACCTGTGATCCTGTTGGTGGGTATGTTATGATTCCATGCATTGAAAGAAATGCCGTAGCGGCTCAACGTAGCATTGATGCAGCACGTCTGGCAAAGTATTTACGAAATGTAAAAAAGAATCGCGTTAGCTTAGATATGGTTATTAAAACGATGAATTTAACGGGAAGAAAATTACCAATCGAATTAAAGGAAAGTGCCTTAGGTGGATTAGCCGTTGTTGTTCCTGAGCATGAGGATTGATTTTACATAATTTTTGATATTTTAAAATATTTTAT
>CAVKAP010000003.1:0-27113 GCA_963654445.1 Segatella copri | reverse complement strand
TCTAGAAATATTAAATACAATTTTGGTTGATTTTTTAGATTAACACCGATATAATAAGAAAGCTTTTGGACGAGGAATAAGGAGTTTCCGACCTTATGCTTGGTTTAAAAGGACTGTTTATTAGGAGGAAATAAAATGTTATTAAAAACAGAAAAAGATGCAATCATCAAAAAGTATGCAATTCATGAAGGAGATACAGGTTCTCCTGAAGTTCAAGTTGCAGTTTTAACAGCTGAAATCAATCGTTTGACTGAACACTTCAAAGAACACAAACATGATTATCATTCACAACGTGGATTAATGAAAAAAGTAGGACGTCGTAAAAATCTTTTAGCTTATTTACAAAAGAAAGATTTAGATCGTTACAAAAAATTAATTGCATCATTAGGTTTAAGAAAGTAATCGTAAGATTACTTTTTTTCTATCTTTTTTACTTTTAGTATGATAACATTCTAATGTTTGAGAAATAGGAGAAAATGAAAAATGGCGAAACAAGAGTTTCAATTTGATTTCTGTGGTCGGGGGATCACAGTAGAAACTGGAGAAATCGCAAAACAAGCCGATGGTGCTGTCATTGTTCGTTATGGTGATACTGTAACCATTTCTACTGCTTGTGCAAGTAATCAAGCAAAAGAAGGCATTGATTTCTTTCCGCTTACAGTAAGCTTTGAAGAAAAATTATATTCCGTAGGTAAGATTCCAGGTGGCTTCTTACGTAGAGAAGGACGTCCAAGTGAACATGCGACTTTAACAGCACGTATGATTGACCGTCCAATTCGTCCTTTATTTGCAGAAGGATTCCGTAATGAAGTACAAGTTGTCAATACGGTTTTAAGTGTGGATCAAGATGCACCATGTGAAATGGCTGCTATGTTTGGTGCAAGCTTAGCTTTATGTATTTCAGATATTCCATTTAATGGACCAATTGCAGGTGTTCATGTAGGACGTGTGAATGGTGAATTGATTGCCAATCCAAGTGTTGCCCAACAAGAATTAAGTGATATTGATTTAACCGTAGCTGGTACGAAAAAAGCTTTAAACATGGTTGAAGCTGGTGCAAAGGAAGTATCTGAAGAAGACATGTTAGCGGCTTTAATGTTTGGACATGAACAAGTGAAAAAGCTTTGTGAATTCCAAGAAGAAGTCATTGCAGCATGTGGAAAAGAAAAACGAGAAATTCAATTGTATGCCGTTGATGAAACAATTGATCAAGAAGTACGTAGTGCTTATGAAGCAAAAATTCGTGAAGCCGTTTCGATTAAAGAAAAACTAGATCGTTACAATAAAATCGATGAATTGACCGAACAAGCAGCTGCTATGATTGAAGCAAAAGAATACGCATCAGAAAAAGAACAAGCCAATGCCGTAAAACAAGCCAAAGAAATTTGCCATGGTATTGAAGCAGATGAAGTACGTCGATTAATTATTGAGGATAAGATTCGTCCAGATGGTCGTAAAATTGATGAAATTCGTCCATTGGATTCTAAGGTTGATTTATTGCCTCGTGTTCATGGCTCTGCTTTATTTACACGTGGTGAAACCCAAGTATTATCAACTACAACTTTAGGTGCCTTAAATGAAAACCAAATTATTGATGATTTAACAACCAATGAATCAAAACAATTCATGCACCAATATAACTTCCCACCTTATTGTGTTGGTGAAACTGGACGTATGGGCTCTCCAGGACGTCGAGAAATTGGTCATGGGGCCTTAGGAGAAAGAGCTTTAAAACAAGTCATTCCTTCAGTTGAAGAATTCCCTTATACTATTCGTACTGTTGCCGATGTTATGGAAAGTAATGGTTCCTCTTCACAAGCATCAATTTGTGCTGGAACAATGTCTTTAATGGCAGCCGGTGTACCAATCAAAGCACCAGTTGCAGGGATTGCGATGGGATTGATCATGAATGATGAAACCGGTCAATACACAGTATTAACTGATATTCAAGGTATGGAAGACCACTTTGGAGATATGGACTTTAAGGTAGCTGGTACTTCTGAAGGTATTACAGCCTTACAAATGGATATTAAAACAACCGGAATCACTAAGGATATTTTTGAAGAAGCTTTAGCACAAGCCCATAAAGCACGTCTTGAAATCTTAGCGAATATGGCTACTGCAATTGCCGAACCTAGAAAAGAATTAAGTCCATATGCACCAAAAATTGATATGATGACCATTGATCCAGAAAAGATCAAGGATGTCATTGGTCCAGGTGGAAAAATGATTAATGAAATCATTGAAGCTTGTGATGGCGTTAAAATTGATATCGATGATGATGGACATGTAGTCATCTATCATACTGATTATGCAGCCATCAATAAAGCAAAGGAAATGATTTCAGATATCGTTCGTGAAGCGAAGGAAGGCGATGTTTATACGGCAAAGGTCGTTCGTATTGAAAAATTTGGAGCCTTCGTTAATCTATTTGGAAATACCGATGGTTTACTACATATTTCAAAAATTAGTCACCATCATATTGAAAAAGTAGAGGATGTCTTAAAAATCGGTGATACGATTGATGTAAAAGTTGTTGAAATTGATCGTAAAGGTCGAATCAACGTAAGCGCTAAAGCCTTACTTCCAAAACCTAAAAAGGAAGAAGAATAAAAAATTCAACTGTACTAGTTCACTAGTACAGTTTTTTCGTTTTCTGTGGTATGATAGGCAAGAAAGTTTATGGAGGAGTCGTTATGCGAATGCGTCGAATTAAATGGGCAGTGGATTATTTAGAAGAGGCAAAATGCCTTGTGCGTAATCCTCAAATCAACCAAGGAAAATGGAAAGAAATTTTAAATACCAAAGAATTACATGTAGAAATTGGTTGTGGTAAAGGAAATTATTCCCTAAACATGTCAAAGCTTTATCCGAAACAGGGCTATGTAGCGATTGAAAAGAATGAAAGTGCTGCTGGAATTGCTGCAAAAAAATATGATAATGATTGTGAAAAAGGAAATCTTGCACTGATTAATGGTGATGCACAAAGCTTAACAGAATGGTTTAATGAAGGGGAGATTGATGTCATTCATTTAAATTTTTCGGATCCATGGCCTAAAAATCGTTACGCGAAACGTCGTTTATCCTCAGCTAAATTTTTAGAAGATTATAAAAAGGTATTAAATCCAGATGGAGAAGTTCAAATGAAGACCGATAACGCAAAATTGTTTGCGTTCTCTTTATTGGAATTTCAAAATGCCGGTTTTCATATGGTTGAAGTGGATGTCGACTATCGAAGTGAACCTCATCCGGAAGATGTTTTAACCGAATATGAAGAAAAATTTGTATCGAATCATCAAGCAATCTATCGTTGTGTGTGGAAACGGTGATATAATAATACAGTTGAATGGTAGTCAAGGAGGGTAAGAATGTTTAAGGATTTAATGAAATCAATTTTTAGTGAAGAAATCGATATAGATGAAGCGGTTGAGGCACAAGAAGAAGCAAAAAAGGCAAAAAAAGAAGAAGCAAAAAAAAGAAAAGAAGAGAAGAAGGAAGAAAAGCTGAAGGCTGAAGAGAAAAAAGAGGCTTCTCCAATTATCAAACAAGAAAAGAAAAAAGAAATGTATGAGCGTGTGGAACAGCCAATTCTTTCAAAACCTATCATAGAAGAAAAAAAGAGTGAATTTATGACCTTAGATGTTGATCAGGTCACAAGTCAAAAGAAGAAATCAAATAAAAAGACTTCTTATACAAATCGAGCGAAACCAACTCCTGTAATTAAGCCTCAAGTAAATAAGAATTACGATTATCAAACGGTTGTTTCTCCGATCTTTGGAAGTGCAATCAAATATTCAAAAAATGATAAACAAACTAGTGAACCAGTAAAGCTTGAAAAGAAAACAGAGACAAAGAGTTTTGATCAAGTGATTAGTCCAATTTATGGTTCAAATTATCCAAAAAAGAAAAAGAAACAAGCCTATATTCCAAAAAAAGAAGTAAAAGAACCAGAATATAATGAGCCTGAAATTATTTCTTTATCCGATATATTAGAAAAGAAAAAGAAGGAAGACACTTCTTTAAAACAAGAAAAACTATTTGTATCTAAGAATTAGGGGGGGTTTAATATGGCCTATCATTTTATAGGAATTAAAGGAACAGGAATGGCTGCATTGGCTTCAATATTAGCAGATGAAAAATATGAAGTGAATGGTAGTGATATTGAAAAGTATATCTTTACACAGGATGGATTAGAACAAAGAGGCATTCCTTTCACAAGTTTTGATAAGAAGAATATTAAAGATGGTGATACCGTCATTATTGGTGCTGCCTTTGATCGCAGCAATCCAGAAGTTGCACAAGCTTTAGATAATCCAAATGTGAAAGCTTATTGGTATTTTGATTTTTTAGGTGAATTTGCAAAAAATTATAAATCCATTAGTATTGCCGGAACCCATGGAAAAAGTACAACTACTGGAATTATGGGAAGCCTATTACCAAAGCTGGCAAAATCAGGCTACTTAATTGGAGATGGGCATGGACATATGCCAGAGGGCAGTGAATATTTTGTCTTTGAATCGTGTGAATTCCAACGTCACTTTTTATGTTATCATCCCGATTATGCCATTTTAACGAATATTGAATTGGATCATGTGGATTATTATAAGGATATTGACGATTATGTTTCTGCTTTCCAAGAATTTGCGGATCAAGTTGGAAAGAAAATCATTTATTTTGGTGATGATCCTTATCTTCCAAAACTAGATTATAAGGTACCTGCTATATCTTACGGTATGCAAGAAGGCAATGATTACCAAGCTATTCATATTGAACAAGGATCCTTTGGAATGCACTTTGATGTATTGCATCAAGGCAAGGTGATTGCTCATGTTGAATTGAAAGAAACTAGTGATACCTTCCTACAGGATGCATTGGCATGCTTTGCGCTTGCGTATGAATTAGGAATGAAGGTTGATGATATTGTTTCTGGTCTTCAAGCCTTTAAAGGTATTGCAAGAAGAAGCGTAATTGAAGAAGTGGGAGAAAGCGTATTGGTTGATGATTATGCCCATCATCCAACGGCGATTCGTTATTTAATTGATGCGGCAAGAAAACGTTATCCAGATAAAAAGGTCATTGCCCTTTATAAACCGGATCGATACAGTCGTCTTCAATACTTTTTGGATGACTTTGCCAAAAGCTTAAATACGGCCGATGAAGTATTCTTATGTGACTTTCCAAAAAATGCCGTACGTGAGGATGAAACAATTACAGTAACGATTGAAGACTTAGTAAAGAGATGTCCTTCCAGTCAATTAATTGATGTAGATATGGCTAGTGCTAAGATTTTATATGAGAAAAGACCAGCTGTTTACCTATTTATGTCAAGTAAGGATATTTACTTATTAAAGGATGATTTGAAAGCTTTAATGGAACAGAAATAAAGGAGATAATTTGATTATCTTCTTTTTTAAAATTTAGCTAAAATAAGCGGTTTCAAGTTTCTGAAAATACTTACATTAAATATGGTCACGCTTACTTTTACGTGTTATAATCCTATGTGAGGTGAAATTATGGATATGAATTCTTTTTTAGAAGCACTTGCACAATTTTTTCGATACTTTTTACCCGTTGTTGGTGTAATTGCTTTAGTCTATCTCATTTTATTTTTAAAGAAATTAATTGAAACACTAAAAGAAGTCGATAAGACCTTGGTTCTTTTAGATGATCAAGTGAAAAAATTAGATGCGCCTTTAGAAACTGTAGAAAATTTATCAAAAACAATTGATGATGCCAATACAAAGGTTCGTGAGGTTGCAATCAATACATCAAAAACCCTTAATGAAAATAAAGATAAATTAAAAACTTGGGTCAACGATAAAAAAGAGGATGGTTCGATTAAAGAAAATGCCGAACAAGTAAAATCCTGGGTGAATGAAAAGAAGGATTTCATTAAGGATGGTGTATCGACATTGAGTGATTCGATTAGTGAAAACATAAAAAATAAAAAAGATAATCTTAGAGAATATCCCGTTTATCATAGTCAGGAGGAACAAGATCATGAGTGATGAAATTCAAAATAATCAAGAAAATGTCGTCGAACAATTAGAAGAAAGTTCAATTAAGGAATTGGATGCTTTACGTGAAGAAAACAACAATGAAAATGAAAAGGTTGTTGAAGATGCCGAAAAGAAATTAAGCGATATTATTGAAGAATTGCGTCAAAAGATTCGCGAAAATTCAGATCCTGAAAAGATTAAGGAAAATATGAGTAAATCGCATGAAAAAGTAAAGGAATTGCTCGAAACGACACGTGAAAAAGCAATCGAGGTTTCTAATAGCGATCACTTTAAACAAACGATTGATGCAAGCAAGGATTTATTAGAAGGCGCAACTGGTATGATTGGTGATGGTCTAAAAGCGGGTGCTGATTTATTAAAGACCAATGAAAATGTTGCAGATTTACTTGATAAAGCCAATTCAAGACTTGATGTTTTGCGTGAAAGCGAAGGGTTAAAAAAGGGTGTCGATGCGGCTGAAGAAATCACAAATAAAGTCAACGATGCAATATTTAGTGGCTTTAAGAAATTTTTTGATAAGAAGGATGGTGATGACACGAAATGAAACGAATAACGATTTATGATGTTGCCAAAGAAGCGGATGTCTCTCTAGCTACGGTTTCTCGTGTAATCAACGACAGCAATGTTGTAAGAGAAGATACGCGCTTACGTGTTCAACAAGCCATCGATAAGCTTGGATATAAGCCCAATGCGATAGCCCAAGGCTTGGCCTTATCGAAGACAACAACGGTATCCATTGTGATGGGTGAAAAGCTTTTTTCTTATAACGAAAAAGTTTTAAATGGCTTGATGGATGTAGCAAAAATCTATAACTACAACATTATGTTTCATACCACCAGCAAAGGAATTTCAAAAATGCAGGATGTGATTGAATCCATTATTAAATCACGAGTAGATGGTGTAATCTTGTTTAATGATAATTTTTCAGAAGAAGAAATGGAAGTTCTACAAGAATACCAAATTCCGATGGTTGTGGTAGGAAGTCGTATTCCAAAAACAAATATTGCCAATGTTGGAAATGTCTATATTGATTTTGAAAGCTTAGTTTATGAATTGTGTCAATCGTTCTTTAAAAAGGGAATTACGGATATCTCTTTGGTTGAAGATAAATTAAATTTAAGTATGATGGAACAATTGAAGCTCGGTGTGGATCGCGCTTTTGAAGAAAAAGGATTAAAATTCGATAAATACATTTCTTATAATGATACATATAAATCTTCGTATGCTTATTTTACGGAATATTATCAAACACATAAACCAAGTCAATGTGTCATTACCTTACGAGATTCACAAGCCATTGCTTTTTTAAATGCAACCAAAGAAGCGGGCTATGATGTTCCAAATGATTCAGAAATGGTTTGTGTATTGAACAATAAATATTTAACGATGGTACGTCCACATATTTCTTCTTATAACCTACCAGAATATGATATGGGGGCCGTTGCGATGCGTCTATTAACAAAAATGTTGGTGGATGATAAAAATAATACGGATTTAAATAAAGATATTGCGATGTCTTATAGCTTTTTAGAACGCGCAACAACGAAATCGTAAAATTGAGGACTGTGAATGCAGTTCTTTTTTTTGTGTGGTATACTGTGGACATGGAAATTATATTTACAAATCAAGCAAACGATAAATCGGTGTATCGTTTTAAAAAAGATTATCAAACAATTTTTGAAAAAACATGTCAGGTCATTGACCGTCCTGGGAATTGGTCTCTATCGGTGATCTATGTAAACAGTGAACAGATTCATGAAATTAATCGCACCTATCGAAAGGTAGATCGTCCAACCGATGTCATTAGCTTTGCACTACAGGATGATTTAGAGGATGCTTTCATTGAAGAGGATTTATATGAATTAGGTGATATTTTTATCAATGTGGATGCCATTCGCCAACAAGCGAAGGAATATGGCCATTCGATTCGTCGAGAAGCTTGCTTCTTGTTCTGTCATGGTCTCCTTCACTTAATGGGCTATGATCATATGAATGCCGAAGATGAAAAAGAAATGTTTGCACTTCAGGATGTGATATTAGATGAAATGGTTTCTCGCTAGATTTTACTACGCCTTTCAAGGCTTAAAGAGTTGCATCGAAGATAAGAGTATCTTTTTACAGGCTATTTTTGGAGGCTTAGTTATTCTATGTGGTCTTCTTTTTCGTTGCTCTTTCAAGGAATGGATTCTATTGATTTGGTCGATTGGACTTGTTCTTTTTGCTGAAATTATGAATTCTTGCATTGAAGGCTGTGTGGATTATATCAGTTTAAAAAAAGATCCAAGAGCAAAAAAAATAAAAGATATGGCTGCTTTTGCGGTTCTTGTGATTAGCTTTTGTGCAGCCATTACAGGGTTATATGTGTTTATCCCTAAGATATTTTAGGAGGAAGTATGTTTCGTTCAGGATTTATTGCGATTGTAGGAAGACCAAATGCAGGGAAGAGTACCTTATTAAATGCTTTATTAAAGGATAAAATTGCTATTAGTTCCGATAAGCCAAATACGACTAGAAATAATATTGCCGGTATTTTAACCAATGAAGACTGTCAATATGTTTTTGTGGATACACCAGGAATCCATAAGCCCCAACAACAATTAGGACGTGTATTAAATAAAAATGCGTATTCAGCAATGGAGGATTGTGATGTGATTGCGTGGATCGTTGATGGCTCCATGCCTTTTGGTCGAGGGGATCAATTTATCTTACAGAGAATTCAACAATTAAAAAAGCCAACACTTTTATTGATTAATAAAGTAGACCTCTTAAAAAAAGAAGACTTAATGGAAATTTGTTTGGATTGGCAAAAACAATACACGTTTAATGAAATCGTACCGATTAGTGCCTTGACATCGGATAATTTAAAAGAGCTTTTAAAGGTCTTTAAAGCCTATTTACCAGAAGGAGTGGCACTTTTCCCAGAAGAAATGAAAAGTGATCACGATTTGAATTTTCAAATGTGTGAAATCGTACGAGAGAAAATCTTAAAAAGATGTCATCAAGAAATACCACATAGTGTAGCGGTCATTCTAGAAAATAAGGAAGAGGATGAAAATCACATTCATCTTCAAATGCTCGTAATTGTTGATAAGGCAAGTCAAAAAGGAATTTTGATTGGAAAACAGGCGAAAATGATCCGTTCCATTCGTTTGGCAAGTGAAAAGGAATTAAAGAAGAAACTAGGAAAAAAAGTCGAATTGGAGCTCTATGTTCGTGTTGAAAAGAATTGGCGAAACCATGAAGAAAAGATTAAAGAGTTCGGATTGGATGAATTAAATGAGGACGATTGAAACAGAAGCCTTGGTTCTTTCAAGCTATGAGTATAAAGAAAAGGATGCGATCGTTTCTTTATTGCTTGAAGATCAAATCTTAAATGTTTTAGCGCGTGGAGTACAAACAATGAAGTCGAAGAATCGTTCCTTGATTCAACCGTTTTCTTGGATTCAATGCACCTATCAAGAGAGAACAAAGGGCTTTCCTTTATTGCTCTATGGGCATGTCAAAAAATATTATCATACGTTAATGACGGATTTAGAAAAACAGAGCATTTGTTTTGTGTTGCGAGATTGTCTAAAAGCTATCCCAAAGTCAAAAGCGACCTTTTCTTTGATGCAATCCTGTTGGGATTGTTTTTCAAAAAAGGATGAAAAAGCCTATGGCTATGCATGCTTTCTTTTAAAGGAAGGAATACAAGCTCAAGGAATCAGTCCCTATCTAAAATCTTGTGTTCGTTGTAATCGAGAAAATCATATTGAAACCATTTCGATTCAAGATGGTGGCTTTCTATGTTCAAGTTGTAACCATCATGTGCATAAAAAATGGACAAAAGAGGATTTGATTCGTTTTCTTCATTTGTTTCGAGCGGATACAAATCAAGTTGAAGGCTTATTAAATCATGATCAATATACCGTTCATGATTTCTTATTTTTAGTGGATTGGTATGAGTTTCATACCGGTTTTACACTTTCAAGTGCAGTATTTTTAAAATCTGTGATTAAATAGTATCTCTTTAAGCAAAATTAGGGTATAATATTAAGGTACATTTTTGTACCTTTTTTGTTACAAAATAGAAATGGAGAACGGTATATATGGATACAAAAACATTCAATGATGTTGTCGCGCATATGAAGAATTCTGGCTTTGTTTATCAGGGTTCTGAAATTTATGGAGGTTTATCCAATACATGGGATTTCGGTCCTTTAGGAATTGAATTAAAAAATAATATTAAGAACGCTTGGTGGAAACGTTTTATTCAAGAAAATCCAAACAATGTTGGAATTCAATCCGCTATTTTAATGAATCCAGAGGTATGGGTTGCTAGTGGACATGTTGGTGGCTTTAGTGATCCTTTAATGGATTGTAAAGAATGTAAATCACGCTTTAGAGCCGATCAATTAATTGAAGAAGCTACACATAATGAAGTCAGTGCATCGGGTATGACAAATGAAGAAATGGAAAACTTCATTCGTGAGCATGAAATTGCATGTCCAAAATGTGGAGCGAAGAACTTTACTGAAATTCGTCAATTTAATTTGATGTTTAAAACCTTCCAAGGGGTTTTAGAAGATGCAAAAAGTACAATTTACTTACGTCCAGAAACCGCACAAGGAATTTTTGTGAACTTTAAAAATGTGCAACGTAGCATGCGTAAAAAGGTTCCTTTCGGAATTGGTCAAATCGGAAAGAGCTTCCGTAATGAAATTACACCAGGAAACTTTATTTTCCGTACAAGAGAATTTGAACAAATGGAATTGGAATTCTTCTGTAAGCCAGGTACCGATTTAGAATGGTTTGAATACTATTGTAAGGCTTGTGTTCAATTCTTAAAGGACTTAGGAATTGATGAAAACAACTTGCGTTTACGTCCACATGATCCAGAAGAATTAGCACACTATTCAAATGGAACAAGTGATATTGAATACAATTTCTCTGATCCAATTGGTTGGGGAGAATTATGGGGTATTGCCGATCGTACCGATTTTGACTTGAACGCACATCAAAGTCATAGTAAACAATCCCTTGAATATTTTGATCCAACAACCAACGAAAAATATGTTCCATATGTCATTGAACCAAGTGTTGGTGTAGAACGTTTAATTTTAGCGGTCATGAGTGATGCATATACCGTAGAACAATTAGAAAAAGAAGAAAGAACTGTCTTAAAGCTTCATCCTTTCTTAGCACCATATAAGGTTGCGATTTTACCTTTAAGTAAAAAATTAAAGGATCAAGCCTTGGATGTATTTAATCAATTAAGTCCAAAATTTTCTTGCACATATGATGAAGCAGGAAGTATTGGAAAACGCTATCGTCGTCAAGATGCGATTGGTACACCATTCTGTGTAACGATTGATTTTGAAACAGAAAATGATCATTGTGTAACCGTTCGTGATCGCGATACGATGGAACAGGTTCGTATTTCTTTGGATGAGCTTGAAGCCTTTGTACAAAATAAAATTCAATTTTAATAGGTCACTATGAGTTGGATTAATGATAAAGATTTAAAATCCATTCGAAGTCGAGCCGACATTGTGGATGTCATGTCGCATTACATTCCTTTAAACAAAAGTGGAAGAAATTATACGGCGAAGTGTCCCTTTCATGATGACCATGATCCAAGCTTGAACATTTCTGTTGATAAACAAATTTTTAAATGCTTTGTATGTGGTGCTGGAGGCGATGTTTTTGGATTTGTTTCAAAAATAGAACAGATTTCCTTTCCTGAAGCGGTCAATAAGGTTGCTGATTTGATTGGATATTCCTTATCGAAGCCCATTCAAACTATTAAAAAAAAAGTGGACCCAAATGAGAAATATTATGGGTTCAATCAATCCTATATTGATTTTATGAAATATGAATTGATGACCGATCAAGGGGCCTTGGCTTATGATTATTTAAAAAAAAGAAAGATGAATGAAGACATTCTAAAACGTTTTGAAATTGGTTATGCACCCGAATCCAATCAAAGCATGCGATTTTTTCAAGCCAAAAAGTTTCCAATCAACGATTTAGAAAATATCGGTCTCGTACGAAATGATACGGCTGTTTTCAGTCATCGTATCGTTATTCCGATTCATGATGAAAATGGAAAGCCAATTGGTTTTACGGCACGTCGTCTATCGGATGATGAAGATGTTCCAAAATATATCAATACATCACAAACTATTCTTTATCAAAAAGGGCAGGTCGTTTTTAATTATCACAGGGCAAGTCGCTATGCACGTAAAGCTGGACGTTGCATTCTTGTTGAAGGAGCTATGGATGTTCTAGCCTTTGAAAAGGCAGATCTTCACGAAAGTGTAGCTTGTTTAGGTACGGCTTGTACCAATGAACAATTAAACCTATTGAAAAAGCTTCATGTTCCCTTAACGATTTGTTACGACGGGGATCAAGCTGGACAAAACGCCACCTATAAATTTATACAGATGGCTTTGCCGCATCGCATTGAAATGGTCATTGTAAAAAATTTAAGTGCAAAGGATCCAGATGAGATTTTTGATGAAGGTGGAAAAGAAGAGCTGGAATCGTTTGTAGAGCGAACAATTTCGGTCGTTGATTTCTTATTTGATTATTTATTGATAATTTATAATTTAGAAAATTATGAAGATAAAAAAGCTTATGCAGAGGAGTTATATAACGCAATCTCTTTAAGCTGTAATGAATTTGAAAAAGGATCTTATTTAACACGAATATCGAAAATGACAGGCTTTGATTTTTCTCATTTAAATCAAAATACAAAGCCGGTCGTTCAGAAAAGAAATAAGCCATTACCTTCCATCATGATTCGACCTTTACAAGGACGTATTCATGCTGAGTATGAGGCGCTTATGATGATTTTATTAAGTAAAGAAGCCTGTGATTCATTCAAATCAGAAATTGGATTTTTTAAGGACAGCCGTTGTCAACAATTGTCTTTATATTGTTATGACGTGTATCGTGAGGATCAGAGCATTGATTTTGACCGATTGCTATCAAGAATTGATGAAGAAGATATTCGTGAATTCTTTATTGAAATGTGGAATGCTGCGGATCATAAAAATGGTTATCGTTCCGATTATTTTCAAGATATTTTATTTAAGATCAAAGAGTGTACCTTACAGGAACAAATTGATCAAATGAATAAAAAGATTGAAGAAATAGCCGATCCAATCGAGAAAGCACGCTTATCAATCGATAAAATCCAATTATTAAAACAACAAAAAGAATTACGAAAAAAAGGAGGATATAATGGCAGCTCAAACTAACAAAATTAAACCCTTTAAAACAATCGAAGAAAGTAAAGAGTTTTTACTAAAAATCAATGAAGAAAATGAGCAAGTTTCTCAAAATGATTTTATGGATGCAATCAGTAAGTTAAATCTATCCGATGATGATATGGATGATTTATTTAACTGGTGTGATGATCATGATATTTCATTTATTGATGATGGTGAAGATGACGTTTTTGATGATGAGGATGCAATTGCTGATGAAGAGGATGAAGATAGCATCAGTGATGATATTTCTGAATTAGAAAAAACCTTTGCAAATTCTTATCATGCCAAGATTAATGATCCCGTTAAAATGTACTTAAAGGAAATTGGCCAAATTCCTCTATTGGATCCAAAGGAAGAACCAATTATCGCAAAACGTATTCAAGATCGTGAAGATGCGATGAAGGAATTGGAAGAAAATCCAGATTTGAGTGAAGAGCGTAAAAAGGAATTAAATGCGATTATTGTTGATGGGGAAGAGGCCAAACAAACCTTGATTTCATCAAACCTACGTTTGGTTGTTTCCATTGCGAAAAAATATGTTGGACGTGGTATGCTTTTCTTAGATTTAATTCAAGAAGGAAACTGCGGTTTAATTAAAGCAGTAGATAAATTCGATTATAAAAAAGGATTTAAATTCTCAACCTATGCGACATGGTGGATTCGTCAATCCATTACACGTGCCATTGCCGATCAAGCACGTACGATTCGTATTCCAGTTCATATGGTTGAAACCATCAACAAGCTAACACGTATTCAACGGCAATTGGTACAAGATTTAGGTCGTGATCCATTACCAGAAGAAATTGCTGAAAAAATGGATAATATTACTGCAGATAAAGTACGTGAAATTCAAAAGATTGCCCTTGATCCTGTTTCATTAGAAACACCAATTGGTGAAGAGGATGACAGTCATTTAGGTGATTTTATTGAAGATAAGGAAACCTTATCACCCGATGATTATACAAACAATCAATTGTTGAAGGATGAAATCAACAATATCCTACAAGGCTTAACGGATCGAGAAGAAAAGGTCTTACGTTTACGTTTTGGTCTTGAGGATGGACGAACAAGAACGCTTGAAGAGGTTGGAAAAGAATTCAATGTAACTCGTGAGCGTATTCGTCAAATTGAAGCCAAAGCCATTCGAAAATTAAAGAAACCAAATCGTGCGAAACGATTAAAAGATTTTATTAAATCATGATTTCCAAACGTTTAAGAGCCATTATTGATTGGGTTGATGGAAGCTGTTTAGCTGATATTGGTTGTGACCATGCCTATGTTGCTTGTCAAGCTGTATTAGAAAAAAAGGTGAAAAAAGCCTATGCTTGTGATATTGCCCAAGGACCATTAGATAATGCCAAATTCAATATTCAAAAACACCATTTAGAAAAGGAAGTTTCTTGTATTTTAAGTGCAGGACTTGAAAATGTTCCAAGTGATATTGACTGCGTTGTGATTGCCGGGATGGGTGGTAAAATGATTCAATCAATTTTAGATGAAGCGCCATCAATTGAAGGAATTCATTTTCTCTTATCTCCGCATAAGGATGCAGAAAACTTAAGAAAATATCTTAATGCGAATGGATTTACCATTCTACGTGAACAAATCGTAGAGGATGATCACTTTTATCCAATCATTGATTGTATCTATTCAAACAATCATCAAGAAATGAATGCATATGATTTTCTTTATGGTATCAATCAAGTAAAAAATGAAGCCTACCTTCATTACCTTTCACATTTGATTGAGAAGGCTACAAATCTTCTAAGTAGAGTTCCAGAGGATAAAAAGAAGCTTCTACAAGAACAAATCAATTATTTAAAGAAAGAAAAAGATTGTCACTAGGGCAATCTTTTTTATAGTATTTTATCAATTGGAATCTCTTGTGGACTGAAGCTTTGGCTATGAAGCTGCGCAATTACTTGTTCGGTTAAAAAGGTTGGTGTACTTGCTCCAGAAGTCACCGCTATTTTATTTGCATGTGCTAGGTCTTCTTCTTTGAGTTCATTGACATCTTGTATTTTTAAACGAATTGGAATATTAGCATTCTTTCCAGCTTCTAAAAGCTTTTGGGTATTATTGCTAGTAGGATCTCCGACCACAATAAGGGCATCATAATTTTGATCCTTTAAATTGAGAACCGCTTGTTGACGAATGCGTGTCGCATTACAAATTTCATCATGAAATTCAGCCTGTGGATAGATTTCTTCAATCTTTTTAAACAGATCCTGAAGCTCTAAAATCGACATGGTCGTTTGATTGGTCACGAAAATCTTTTTTGCGTGAAGCTGAGGGATTTCATTCTTTTGGATCAGATGGACATGATGACTCATCGTATAAATGGATTCAGCCTCTGGATGCTTATATTTTCCAATATAAAAGATTTCATAGCCCTCTTCAATTTTTTTCTGAATGATTTTTTGTGTTTGTACGACAAAAGGGCAAGATGCATCGACAATTTTTAGGCCTTTTTGAATCGCTTTTTCCTTTACTTGAGGTGCAATACCATGGGCAGTAAATATGACAATGCCTTCATCTATCTCATCCAAAAGCTCGAGACGAGTTTTCTCTTTATTTTCAATGGTTTTAATTCTTTCGAGCTCTAAGGCTTTTTTTACATATTTATTATGAACCAAATTCCCTAAGAGAGTGATGGTTTCATTTGGATTATCTTTCCGTGTTTGTTTCGCAATCGAAATTGCTTTTAGAACACCACCACAATAGCCTTGTGGTTCAATCTTATCTACAATTCTTCTTTTCATGGAACTAATTATAAATCAAGAGCGATTGTTTTAAAAGTTTTAATGTGATACCATAACTAAGATTTGGAGGTGTTATTTTGAATAGTATAGTGAAACGAATTATGGAAATAGAACATTTTCATGAATTGACCCCCATTCAGAAAGAGGTTCTTTCTGTAGCAAATAAAAAAAGAGATATTATTGGTGTTTCCAGTACAGGTTCTGGAAAGACGCATGCCTTTTTTATGCCTATTTTTGAACAAATTGATGCGTCAATCAATGAAGTACAAGCGGTAATTTCTGCGCCTACTCGAGAATTGGCCTATCAGTTATATAGTCGTTGTTTGCCACTTGCCAAAGAATTTTCCGTTCGAGTGAAATTGGTAATCGGGGGAACAGAAAAGAAACAGGAAAGTGAAAACCGTCCACAAATTGTTATTGGGACACCGGGTCGAATGAAGGATGAATTTGTCGATGAAAAGACACTTCGATTGGATACAGCTCACATTATGATTATTGATGAAGCCGATATGACCTTAGAATTTGGCTTTCTTGAAGACATTGATGTAATTTTATCAAAGATGGATAAAAAGATTCAATTGATGGTTTTTTCAGCAACCATTCCACAAGATCTTCGTCCGTTCTTGCGTAAATATCTCTATGATCCATACTTGATTCAGATTTCGGATAAAGAGAATTTCCAAGCGGATGTTCATCATTATCTTGTTCCATGTAAGCATAAATCCTATGGTGAAAAGGTATTGGATATCTTACCCGAAATCAATCCGTATGTTTGTTTGATTTTTGCCAATACCAATGAAGAAGCCAGTCAAATTGCTAAATTATTACGTGAGAATAATTATGATTTGGTTGAACTTCATGGCTCCTTAGAATCAAGAGAACGCTTAAAATCGATTCGATTGATTCAATCCCAAAAGAAAAGCTATATCGTTGCCAGTGATATTGCAGCACGTGGTATTGATTTAGATGGAGTGACCCATGTCATTTCCTGTGGCTTTCCAAAGGATTTAAAATACTATATTCATCGTGCTGGACGTACGGGACGTGCATCTCGAGATGGTGTATGTATTGCCTTATATAAATCAAGTGATCAAAAAGCCATTCAAAGTCTATCCAATCAAGTTACCTTTGAACATAAGGATATGAAAAACCATCAATGGGTGGATTTAAAGCCATATCTACAAAAAAGTAGACCACATAAATCGGATGAGTTAGAAACAGAAATCAAAAAAATTGTTCGTAAAAAGAAGGTTAAAGTTAAACCAAATTATAAGAAGAAACAAAGAGAAGAAATTGATCGTTTAAAACGAAAGAAAAAACGTGAAATGATTCAAAAGGATATTCAAAGACAAAAGAAGGAACGTGCCAAAGAAGCACAAAGAAATAAACATCAAGGTTAAAGAAAAGCTCCGAATAAACGGAGCTTTTTTATAGAAAGAGTTCTAAGATAAAAACGGTGATACAGCAGGCACTCGCTACAACGGGTAACTTCTTTCCTTGATAGGCAAGGAAAATACCAACAAGCATCGCACAAATGCCGGAAATCATCGATTGTGTGGATTGAATCATTGCTGGAAAAGTCATTACCGCAAGCGTTACATAAGGGACATAATACAAAAATGAACAAATAAATTCTTTGGTGATTGGCTTTCGTATTAAGGTTAATGGTAGAATACGAATCAATAAGCTTGTCAGAAAGGATACCAATATATATACAAAGATTGCCTGATTCATGCTTCTTCCTTTCCTGGTACTGTTTTTACAGGTTTAATGAGGGCCGCAAAAACAGAAATACCAATGGTTAATAAAATAATGCGATTACCATTCGAGATATTCGCAAGAAAAAGCGAGCTTAAAAAGCTCAATAGAAAAGAAAGCAGAATTAAGAACATCACAAAGGGATTTTCCTTTCCTTCAGGAATGATAATGGCTAAAAACATACCATATAGAGCAACCGAAAGAGCCGATACAATCGTGACGGGTAATATATTACCCAATACAATTCCAAAAGCACTTCCAAAGGCCCATGGTGGAATGGAAGCAGCCATAGCGCCATAATAATAGGATGGATCTAAATTCCCTTTACGACTATAGGCCAGCCCAAAAAGCTCATCGGTAATGGCATAGCCAATGCCAATTCGATGACGAGTAGCTACGGATGAATCGAGCTTTTGAGATAGGGAACAGCTCATCAATAGATAACGGGCATTGGCTACAAAGGTCATGACAATCATTTCAAAATAGCTTCCATGACTGGCAATAACCTGTATGCCAGCATATTCTCCTGCACTCGCAATATTGCACAAAGACATAAAAAAGCCTTCAAGCCAAGTTAAACCAGCTCTTTTCATCGCAATTCCTAGGGCAAAGGAGACCGCAAAATAACCAATGCCAATCGGAATTCCATCCTTAAAGCCTTGATAAAATTCTTTTTTATTCATACAAGCTTAAAATTTATCAATTTCTTCCTTTAAACGAGAAACCATATCCTCTTGGGCAATCTTTTCAATGATTTTTCCTTTTTTGATTAAAAGTCCCTCGTTTTTACCACCGGCAATCGCAATATCGGCATGCTTTGCCTCTCCTGGACCATTGACAACACAGCCCATGATGGCTACCGTACAGTCCTTTGAAATGGTCGTAAGATATTGTTCAATTTCATTAACAACCGGTTCCATATCCCATTGGGTACGACCACAGCTTGGACAAGCAATAAGATTTGGAACATTTTGTAAAAGGCCACAATCCTTTAAGAGCTCTTTGGCCATGATAATCTCTTGAGCAGGATCACCATTGACCGAAATACGAATGGTATTTCCAATGCCATCTAAAAGTAAGTTTCCTAAGGCTAGACTAGATTTGATAGCTGAAGTCATAGCGGTTCCAGCTTCGGTTACACCCAAATGTAAAGGATAAGAGAAGGTTTCACTGGCTAGACGATAGGCATCAATACATAAAAGCGGATTACTCGATTTAAAGGATAAAACAGTATCATGGAAATCACATTCCTCTAAGATCTTAACATGACGTTGCGCACTTTCAATCATGCCTTGAGCTGTTGGTTTTCCATATTTTTCATGAATATCCTTTTCAAGGGATCCACTGTTTATTCCAATACGAATCGGAATATGGTGCTTTTTACAAGCTTCAACAACTTTCACAACATTTTCTCTTTTTCCAATATTTCCAGGATTTAAACGAATTTTATTTGCTCCTGCTTCAATACAAGCTAGAGCTAGACGATAATCAAAATGAATATCGGCAACCAATGGAATGGATATTTCCTGTGTGATTTCTTTGATTGCGTTGGCATCATCCATATCCATACAGCTTACCCGAATTAGCTGACAACCAAGGGTTTGAAGCTCATGAATTTGTGAGATGACTTCTTGGGTATGACTGGTTTTAATATTACACATGGATTGGATGATGACTTCATCATTTCCACCCATTTTTAAATCTTTTATTTGTACTTGAGATGTTTCTTGACGTTTCATATAATTTCTCCTTACCAATAAAGTATACATTTTTTTTAGTGAAAAGATAGATTTCGTGTATAATTAGATGGAAATGTTGGAGGTGAACGAATGCGATTTAAGCCAAAATTTCATCACATGAAAAAAGTACGTTCAATCGATGAGGAGATTTCACATCGTATTTTATTTTTATCCAGTTTTATCGTGCTTGCCTTTTTGGTAATCTTTATTCGTTTGATATATATACAAGTTATTGCCCATGATTCTTATGTTGAAAAGAAGGATGATTATACATCTATTTATCAATATGTGAATGCCCCTAGAGGTCAAATCTATGACTGTAAGGGACGTGTGCTTGCAGCAACCGTAGTTAGTCATAATATTGTCTATACGTCGCCAAATAATATGGATTCAGACGATTATAAATTATATGCCGAACGCTTGGTGGATGTTTTTGATGTCGATTTGAATGATGTAACCGAATCGGAAAAGAAACAAGCCTATATTACCTATAAGTCCTTTTTGGATACGGACAATAAGGAATATGCGGCAAACCATTTATTGACTAAAAAAGAAAGAAATGATTATCAATCGGGTTTATGGGGAACCAATGCCGAATCAAAAAGAACGCAAATTCTTTTAAAGCGAATTAAGAAAAAACAAATCAATGAAATGAGTAAAAGGCAATTGAAGGTCTGTGTCATCTATCAGCGTATGATTAAGAATTCTTCCAATGGACAAGAAAATATCATATTAGAGGATGTTAGTGATAATGATGTGGCTTATCTTGTCGAGCATAAGACCGAATTCCCTGGCTTTGATATTGACTTTGGAGGATGGAAAAGGGAGTATCCATATGGAGAGACCTTATCCGATGTGTTAGGTTCGGTATCTACAAGTACCCAGGGGCTTCCAGAAGAGAACAAGGATTATTTCCTTCAACGAGGGTATCAATACAATGCAGAGGTTGGTAAATCTGGATTAGAATATCAATACAATGATGTCTTAGCTGGACAAGCACAAATTTCAAAGATTACCTATGATTCCAATGGCTTAGCCAAACAAACCATTACCCGCTCTGCCGTTAAGGGAAATGATATCTATTTATCCATTGATATTGATATGCAACAAAGTCTCGATTCAACCGTCAAAGATGTTTTAAAGGAAAATGGAGGAACCTCCAATCGAGAGAATTTCTCGACCTTGTTTATGAGTATGATGAATCCAAATACTGGCGAAATCTTAGCTATGTCAGGCTATCAAATGGATCTTGATACCAAGAAAATGACCTATTTTGCCTCTGGCTGTTATCAATCCTTAGTCAACCCAGGTTCCAGTGTAAAAGGAGCAACCGTTTATATGGGATTGAGTGAAGGCGTTATTTCACCAGGAGAGATTATCATTGACCAACCGATGAATATAGCGGGCGTTGAATTTTCATCTTTTGAGAACCATGGTGCCGTTAATGATGTACAAGCGCTGGCGGTTTCAAGTAACGTCTATATGTTTAATATCGCAATTCGACTGGGTGGTGGTACCTATGTCGAGGGAGAATCCTTAAATATCAGTGATGTTACCGGAACCCTAGATAAGATGCGATCGTACTATTCGATGTTTGGATTAGGAAATAAAACGGGAGTTGATGCGCCTGGAGAAGTTGAAAGCTATATGGGGGTTGGCTTTGAACCCGGCATGCTTTTAAACTATTCGATTGGACAGATGGATATGTATACACCATTACAGATGAATACCTATGCTTCTGTTGTCGCTAATAATGGTTATCTCTATCAGCCATCCTTTATGAAATATATTAAGGAAGCCGATAGCAACCAAGTGATTCAAACCGGTGGAGGTACATTAAAAAGTGTTCTTCCAGAGAAAAATAGTGCGTATTTGAAGCGTGTACAAGAAGGCTTCAGAGAAGTTGTTGCACAAGGAAATGCTTCACAAAGCTTACAAGATATGGAAATTGAGGTTGCGGGTAAAACCGGTACAGCCGAAGTTCAAACCAAATGGACAACCGCTGCCTTCATTGGTTATGCACCTTATGAAAATCCAACCGTTTCCTTTGCCTGTGTAGCACCAACCTCTTCAGTCAACAATGAATCCGTTTCATCAAATATTTGTACCGAAAGTGTGGTGCCTCCGGCTCTAAATAAATTCTTTGAATTGTATCCTGCAAGTAATTCCTAGAAACGCTTGCAGAAATAAAGTAAGTTTGGTACAATTCTATCGTTAACGTGGAAAGGTGTGAAACTCATGAGAGATCGTATTACTTTTAAATGTTCAGAATGTGGTGAAGAAAACTACATTGGTACAAGAAACAAGAAAAAACATACAGAACGTATGGTTATTAAAAAATATTGTCCAAAATGTAACAAGAAAACCGAACATAAGGAGAAGAAATAAGAAAGACCGATTCACGGTCTTTTTTATGTGAAAAAAGATGGAAATAGTCAATCGTGTACTTGGTCCAGTTGGGACCAATGCGTATATTTTAATGGACCATGGACATGCTCTTATTTTTGATCCAGGAGCAGCCATCAATGATTTGGATTCCATATTAACTGAACATCAATGTCAGTTGGATGCCATTTGTCTAACCCATGCGCATTTTGATCATATTGGTGGTATTGAATCCATTCGTAAAAAATATCCTGTACCTGTCTATGTACATCCAAGTGAATTTTCTTTTTTTAGTGATAGTACTTTAAATGTATCAAAACCATTTTTACAAGAAATGACCTGTGATTGTGAAAAGAAAGCTTTGCGTGAAGGAAAACAAAAAATCGGTTCCTTTGAGATTGAAGTCTTGTATACCCCAGGTCATTCAATTGGTTCAGTTGTTTATCTTTATGAAGACATTATGTTTTCAGGGGATACCTTATTTATGGGATCCATTGGTCGAACTGATATGGCAACGGCATCCTTTACGGATATGAAAGAATCCCTACAAAAATTGAAAGCATTAAAAAAGAATTATTATGTTCTTCCTGGTCATGGACCACAATCTACTTTAGATGATGAAAAAAAATGGAATGATTTTTTAAGATAATTTTTCGAAATTATCTTTTTTTTGTACTTTTTTGAAAGAAATATCGTATTAGAATATATGGAAAACTTATTAAATCAATTAATTGAAATGGCTTTAGATCATCATGCCAGTGATATTCATTTTGTCTTAGAAAATAATCAGCTTCAAATTTCCTTTCGAACCATGTATGGAATGCAAGTGATCTATCAAGATCTGTGGACGCCAACCTTCTTTGAATATTTAAAATTTCATGCCCATTTTGACCTAACGAATCCCTTTCTTCCGCAAAGTGGTCAATTTAAATATAAGAATATGTTTTGTCGTTTTAGCTGTATCGTAAATCATTCCATCCAAACTGGAGTCTTACGTATTTTACAAACAAAGATGGATTTAAAAATTGAGGAGCTAACACAGAATAGGGATGTTCAAAAATTTCTCTATTATATAACGACCATTCGACAGGGACTTGTCTTTTCTGTTGGACCAACTAACTCAGGTAAAACGACAACCTTACATGCCTTATTACATGAAATTGCCAAACAAGAAAAATATAAGGTCGTTAGCTTAGAGGATCCCATTGAAATCGTTGATCATAGCTATTTACAGCTTCAAATCAATCCCCATCAGGGCTTTAGCTATGAGAAGGGTATTGAAGAGCTTTTAAGACATGATCCCGATGTAATCTGTATTGGAGAGACAAGGGATGCTTATACGGCAAAAATGGTCATTCGTGCTGCATTGACAGGGCATTTAGTCTTTACAACTCTACATGCGAAGGATTCTTTAGAAAGTATTCAACGCTTAATTGATTTTGGGATTGATCCATTTGAATTGAAAAGTACCTGTACAGCCATTTTTAGTCAACGACTCTATATGAGTTCAGATCCAAAGAAAAAAGAATGTGTGTATGAAATATTAAAAGGAAGGGACTTAAATTATGTCTTACAAGAAGGAAACTATCCATGCAACTATCAAAGGCTTTCCGATGAAATTAAAAAAGCTATTAACGACGGATATATCATGGACCCACAAGCCAAAATCGACCTTCAAAGTTTCTAAATATCAGCTTCAGAATTTTTTATCCTTATCAAAAAGTGGATTGGATATCTTAACGGTTTTAAAGCTATCCTTTCCATATAGTGACCAGATCATTGAGGAATTAAATCAAGGTAGAGCTTTAAGTCAGATTTTTTTAGAGCATTCAAACGATTCGCTTTTTCATTTATTGCATATTTTATCTGGTCATATGTCTTTTGAGAAAGCCTTAGATTGTGCGAATGTGATTGAAGAAAGCTCAAAAAAAAGAAAACAGAAGTTTGTCATTCAAATTGCATATCCTCTATTTCTATTTCTGTTTTCTTATGCCTTGATTTTATTTTTCTCAAATTCTATTGTACCTTCCATGATGACCTATGCTGAAAATTCATCCTTTGTGATTATTGATGTTTTAAGTGTGTTTTATACCTTCATCTTATTAATTCTTATCGTCATGTTTTTGATGTTGATACTTAGAAAGAAAATTAAAAAGCTAAATCAAATTTTTTCATCCATTTATTATGTGAAGGTTTATCAGTCCTTGTTATTTTCTTATATTTGGAAAAGCCTTTTAAGCAATGGTTTAGCGACCTTTGAATGTTTTCATGTGATGGAGGATATTCCAGAAACAAAGGATTTAGCACAATCCTTAAATGATTCTTTAGCACGGGGTTGTTCTTTGCTTCAAGCAATTTCGGACACCTTTAAAGATTTAAATCTATTTTATCAATTTATTGAAACCGGAATGGCAAGCTCCAATCTGATCCATTTATTGGATATCTATAACCAGCGACAAGAAAAAGAAATGGATTTCATACTAAAAAAAATCAGCAAGTCCATTCAATTGTTTTCTTATCTTTGTGTTGCGATTGTCGTCTTTGTCTTTTATCAGGTGATGTTGCTTCCATTGAATATGTTAAATACGTTTTAGAAAGGAGAATTATTATGAAAAGAAACGCATTTACAGTATTAGAAATGATGATTGTGATGTTGGTGGTTGCGTTATTATTATTGATTACCTTACCTAATCTCCAACAAAAAGAAAAAATTATTCGTTCAAAAGGATGTTCGGCTTTATTGGATGTTGTAAATTCGCAAATTCTCTTATATGAAATTGATCATGATCAAACCCCTTCAAGCATTTCACAATTGATTGAAGGTGGTTATTTAAATGAAAGTCAAGCAACCTGTCCCAATGGAAAAAGTGTAACAATTATTGATGGAGATGCCTATGCAAAATAATGGATTTACTTTACTTGAGACTTTATTTGTTTTAATGCTTGTTAGCTTTTCTTCCTTTTTGTACCTTAAGCGTCCAAGCTATAATTTGTTGAATGTTGAAGTGCATAAGCTAGCGATTCAATGTTTACAGATGCAAGAGCTTGCCTTTAGTGAAAAAAGAGAGATTCAAATTTCCTTTAAGGAAAATGAAGTTGAAATGGATGGGAAATCCTATATTTATCCTAAGAAGATGACCTGTTCTGAGAAATCCTTTCATTACAATGAAAAAGGAAATATTTCAAATGCTTTAACGGTTCATTGTCAAAAGGGAACACAAAAAAGAAAGCTTGTTTTCCAATTGGGACAGGGACGTATTCGTGAAGAGTAAAAATGGCTTTCTTTTAAGTGAAGCCTTATTTGGATTCTTGATTGTCTTAATTTGTGTTTCTTTACTTTTGGCTATGGCAAAATTGGTTCAAAAATCGCAAGGGATGATCGTTCATGAAAAAATCGAAAGAAAATGGTTTTACACTGATTGAAGCTTTATTGTCCTTAATGATTTCACTTTTAATCTCCAGTATGATTTGTATGATCTTTTCGACCTTGTTCCATATGATCAATATAAAGGATGTGAAACAAGATCAATATGCCATTCTCCAATTGCGTGAAAGATGTGCTTTAGCAAATTGCAGTGTTGAACAGGGGAATCTGATTTTAGAAATCAATCATGAGCAATATTCAATTTTTTATGATCGACATCGTTTAGTAAAGGAAAAAGGATATGAAATCTTATTGGAAAATATTGATGATGCCTATTTTGAAAGAAAGGATAGCATTATTTATTTACGATATCAAAAAGAGAAACAAAGCTTTATCTTTGAAATCAAATAATGGATATGGAACCTGGATGGCCTTGGTATGTTTTGCTTTGATGATTCAAGTGATTTCTTTTCTAAATCTTTATGCTCTATCAAATTATCAGCTTTATCAAGCGAATATACAATCCACTTTCGATCTATCTTGTTTTTCTCAAATGAAAGGTATTATTCAACACAATACAAGAGTTCGCTTATGTCATGAAGATGAAAAGAATTTAATCACATATAAAGAAATGGAAATTCAAAATCAACAAGTTCAATTCTATGATCGTGAGACCTATGTTGATGGATTCTATCAAAAAGGAAATCGCACCATTCATATTAAGGTCTATTATGATGATAAAGGAATTAAAGATTACGAATTCACAGAAGAGAGTTTGTAAAAAAGACCTCGCAAGTATTTTTCTCTTATGGTATCATGGAGACACCTATAAAGAGTGTGCTAGAGACTGGCTCGTAACACACACCAACCTACAATTATTTGCAAGGTGGTAAAGCCAAGACGATAGGATGAAATTGAATTTGATTTTTTTAGTCCTGTCGTGTCGATAGGGCTTTTCTTTTTGGATGAGTTTTCAAAAAGGAGGAAAAGAAAATGAAAACAATGGATTATTTTAAAGAATTGCATGAGGCAAAGGAAGTATGGTTTTATTTTGAGGATGAAGAAACAAAAAAGGCTTTAGAAAAAGATTTAGATATGGATCTTTCTGCATTTGATCAAACGGTACGTTTTGACAATACTTTTCAAACTTGGTGTGAAGTAAGTTTTAAGCTAAGATGTATTTATAATCGTGTAGGTGGAGATATTTTTGGCGGTATTGTATTTATTGATTATAAAAAATATTTAAATCATGAACCTTATATCATGAAAAAAGGTGAACTAAATTACATATCTAAATATTTTGAAAGATTAAACAAATGAGAAGTATTTAAAATTTTTAAGTTAAACAAAACCTATAAAGAGTGTGCTAGAGATTGGCTCGTAACACACACCAACCTACAATTATTTGCAAGGTGGTAAAGCCAAGACGATAGGATGAAATTGAATTTGATTTTTTTAGTCCTGTCGTGTCGATAGGGCTTTTCTTTTTGGATGAGTTTTCAAAAAGGAGGAAAAGAAAATGAAAACAATGGATTATTTTAAGGAATTACATAATGCAAAGGAAGTATGGTTTTATTTTGAGGATGAACAGACAAGGAAGGCTTTAGAAAGAGATTTGGATATGAATCTTTCTGCTTTTAATAAAACAGTACGTTTTGATAATACATTTCAAATGTGGTGTG
This sequence comes from Segatella copri, assembly GCA_963654445.1. Classification (GTDB taxonomy): domain Bacteria; phylum Bacillota_I; class Bacilli_A; order Erysipelotrichales; family Erysipelotrichaceae; genus Absicoccus. The sequence continues at coordinate 147 of CAVKAP010000003.1, read as the reverse complement.
AAGTAAGCGAAAAATTACAATATATTTATTATAGATGTGAGCCTGAACATATTTTTGGCGGTGTTGTTTATATTGATTATAAGAAGTACTTGAATAGAGAACCATATATCATGAAACGAGGCAGAAAAAACACGAAATTCATATATA
>CAVKAP010000002.1:7115-21179 GCA_963654445.1 Segatella copri | reverse complement strand
ATAACAAAAAAGAATGACAGGAAATTGTCATTCTTTTTCATTGATATTAAAACGTGTAAGTAAAGCAGTTCGTGCTGCTTGATCAAATGGATTTTCAAGCTCTTTTAAATCCTCGAATTTAAAATTAGGATTTCTTTTCTTTAAAGCTTTATAAATCACAAAATCAGCCACCAATGGATTTTTTGGAAGCAAAGGTCCATGAAGATAGGTTCCTAACATTCGGCCATCATAATAGCCTTCCCAGCCAGCTCCAAAGGCATTTCCACAGCCCTTTAAGACCTTTCCTAAAGGTTTAGAAACATTTAAGGTTTGTCCTCCATGATTTTCAAAGCCAATAATTTTTGTCTGTATACCATCTAAATCAGCTTCTATGACAATATTCCCAATACAACGACTTCCTTGACTTCCTGTATCCGTATAGTAAGAATTAAAGCCTAATCCATCAATTTTTGAATGATCGGCCGCAATATAATATTGACCGAACAATTGATAACCACCACAGATTAAAAGAAAGAAGGTGTTTTCATCTAGAGCTTTTTGAATATTATCCTTTCGGGATAATAAATCTGGAATAAGACTCATTTGTTCTTTATCGGCACCACCACCTAAAAAGACCAAATCATAGGTAGATAAATCCTCTTCTTGTCCTATAGCACAGGTTGTAACATTAAAATCAACATTTCGATCCAAGCATCTTTTTTTTAGAGTCATGATGTTTCCTTTATCACCATATAAATCCATTATATCGTGATACATCCAACAAACTTTACATTCCATAATCAAGCCTCCATTTCCTTCACAATGGCATTTCTCGATGGCAATAAAGCCGTATAGGTTGCCACCACATAACTTGTATCAATTCCTTTGTTCACTTGTGAAATCGCCTCTTGAAGCTCATTGATTACAGTAATCTTACCTTGATAGCCACCATAATAAATACGCAATGCCATATCATTGGCTCTTAAGCCCGTACAGATAATTTCTTTGGTTTGTTCGGTCATCATCTTTTCAAAGAAGGTATCATAAATCCAAGAAACGTCCGTACCATCCTGTTCTCGATCATTTAAGACAATACAGATTTTTTTATCCTTTGTGTCCTTTTCAATTACCTTCATAACTTCATTGGCTCCGGTTGGATTTTTCACCAAGTTTAAGATACAGATATGATTGCCTTTATGAAATTTTTCATTCCGTCCTTTTGGCTGTGGTGCATGAGCAAAGACTTTTTTTACACAATCATTTGAAATATGATATTCTTTCGCAACCGCTAATACAGCAGCACAATTATACATCGAATACATCCCTTCATAAGGTGAATGAAAAGAATCATGATAATAGCTAAAGGTTTCTTGATCTAAATCGATGTCTTCTAATTGTACATCCAATAAAGGTGTCTTAAAAGAACAATGCGTACAATGAAAGAAGCCAATATGCGAATATTGATAATAATCATAAGCTAATTTATGCGAGCAAGCTGGACAAAACTTTCCTTCACTGGCTTCACTGGTTTGTGTCGCACTGTATTTATTCTTATTTAATCCAAAATAAAGACTCTTTGCCTTTGGTGCTTTTAAAGAGAGACGAACGACATTGGGATCATTTCCATTCAAAATCAAATTTCCGGTATAATCACTTAAAACACCCTCAATCGAATCAATGAGCTGTTCCATCTCACGCGCTCGATCCAATTGATCGCGAAAGAAGTTATTCACAACAAGTGAGCTAACTGGAATATTCGGTAAAATATGACGAACATTTAATTCATCCACTTCAAGTACGACTACATCGGCTTGAATTTGTCCAGATAAACTCGCATGACTTAAAAGGGTTGTCGTAATGCCTTCTCTTAAATTATCTCCTTTTCGATTACTAATTACCTTTTGACCATTCTTAATAAATAAATCACTGATCATATTGGCGGTGCTAGTTTTCCCATTGGTTCCTGTCACCAAAATAACCGGTCCTTTAAATTTTAATTTTGATAATATATTTGCATCTATTTTTAATCCAATTGAACCAGGCATTGAGCCACCACGTCCAATTAAATGTAAACATTTTGAACATAGCTTTGTAGAAATAATGGATAATGTTTTCATACAATTTCTCCTTTATAAGTCCATATTATACACGAAATTCCATTGAATTGGTATTTAAGACCAAGTATAATAATACTGTTATGGAGGAATAAGAATGGCACAAAATGAATATTACCAATCCCCTTTGAGTCAACGTTATGCTTCAAAGGAAATGCAATCGTTGTTCTCCAACGATAAAAAATTTAAAACCTGGAGAAGATTATGGATTGCCCTTGCTCAAACCGAAAAAGAACTTGGTTTAGATATTACCCAAGAACAAATTGATGAATTAATCGCAAATAAAGATGATATCAATTATGATGTTGCGAAGGAACGTGAAAAAATTGTTCGTCATGATGTAATGAGTCATGTCTATGCGTATGGTCAACAATGTCCAAAGGCTAAAGGAATCATCCACTTAGGTGCTACATCTTGTTATGTCGGTGATAATACTGATTTAATTATCATGCATGAAGCTTTAGAATTGGTTCAAAAGAAGTTGGTTAATATTTTAGCTCAACTGAAAAAATTTGCGTTGGAATATAAAGATATGCCTTGTTTGGCCTTTACTCATTTCCAACCAGCTCAACCGACTACTGTTGGTAAAAGAGCTTCCTTATGGGCACAAGACTTATATATGGATTATTTAGAAATCCAACATTTATTAGATCATAAAAAGCTATTAGGCTGTAAAGGAACAACTGGTACACAAGCAAGCTTTATGGAGCTTTTTAACAATGATACTGATAAGGTCAAGGAATTGGATCAAAAAATCTGTGAAAAGCTAGGCTATAAGGATTACTTCCCAGTTTCTGGTCAAACCTATACACGTAAATATGATACACAGGTTGTTGCAGCCTTAGTGGGTATTGCTCAAAGTGCACATAAATTTTCAAACGATATTCGTTTATTACAACATATGAAAGAGGTTGAAGAACCTTTTGAAAAAGGACAAATTGGTTCATCCGCAATGGCTTATAAGCGAAATCCAATGCGTAGTGAAAGAATGGGTTCATTAGCTCGTTATATTATCAGTGATTCTTTAAACCCTGCAATTACTGCAAGTACACAATGGTTTGAAAGAACCTTAGATGATTCAGCAAATAAACGTATTAGTATTGCCGAAGCCTTCTTAGCTTGTGATGGAATCTTAGATTTGTATTTAAATATTACTGATGGAATGGTTGTTTATCCAAAGGTTGTTGAAGCGGATTTATTAAAGGAGCTTCCTTTTATGGCTACAGAAAATATTATGATGGATGCTGTAAAGGCTGGTGGAGACCGTCAAGAGCTTCATGAATTGGTTCGTCAACATTCAATGGCTGCTGGTCGTGTTGTAAAAGAAGAAGGAAAACCAAACGATTTAATTGATCGAATTGCCAATGATCCAAAATTCGGATTAAGCAAAGAAGAAATTGAATCGCATATGCAACCAATCAATTATGTTGGTCGTTCCGTTCAACAAACCGAAGAGTTCTTCAGTGATTATATTGATCCAGTCTTAAAAGAACATGAAAAAGAATTAGGCTTAGCGGCTGAAATTAATGTATAGAAAAAGTTGGTTGAAGTAAAACTTCAACCAACTTTTATTATGCTTCCTCATTTTTTTCTTCTGGTAAAATTAGACTTAATAACAATGAAACGACAAAGACACCGGCAACTGCATTTCCATTAAAGATGTCTCCGACAACACTTGGGAAAGCACTAAAGAAATTTCCTGAGGTTTCGGTTAAACCGACACCAATACTGAAGGCCAATGAAACAATAATCATAGTACGGTTATTGAAAGGACATTGTTTCATCATCTTAATTCCTTCATACATAATCGAACCAAACATCATAACGGTACATCCACCTAATACTGCTTGTGGTAATGAATTAAATAAAGCACCTAAAGGTGGAAATAAAGAACATAAGATCAAAATTGCAGCACCTTGTAAGATGGTAAAACGATTGACAATCCCTGTCATGGTAACCAAGCCAACATTTTGACTAAAGGAAGTTAATGGTAAGCATCCAAAGCATCCAGAGATGGCACTTGAAAATCCATCTACCGCAAGAGATCCTTGTAGCTCTTCCATCTTTAAATCACGATTTAAAGCACCGGTACAAAGAGCCGTTGTCGCACCGGTTGTTTCAGCAGCTGAAACTAAGAAGACAATCGCTATCGTAAAAAAGGCGCCCAAATCAAAAATTGGTTTATGATCCGTTAAGAATACAAGTTTTGGAATATTGATGAATCCTACCTGAGAAATCGTTGAAGAAATACCAGAGAAATCAACCATAGGAGCAATATTTAAAACCGTAAAGACAACCGATAATAAATAGCCAGCAATCAATCCTACTAAAATATTCAAGCTCTTATAAACACCCTTTAATTTATAATGCGATACCAAACAAACAATCAAAGTAAAGAAACCGACAAAAATATGATACCAAGCGCCAAAATCCTCTGAACTGCTTCCGCCACCCCATGAATCCATTCCGACAGATAAGAGTGAATATCCAATCGCAACAACCACACAGGCTGAAACAATTGGAGTTAAAAAACGTTTCCAATAGCGAGCTGATAATCCAACAAGACCTTCAAAAATACCACCTAGAATGACAGCACCGATCATTCCTTCATAGCCTAAGGATGGATTGCATCCAATGGCAAGTAAGCTCCCTAAAAAGGTAAAGCTGACACCCATCACAATGGGAAGACCTGAACCAATCTTCCAAACGGGATACAATTGTAGACAAGTTCCAATACCAGCCGCAAACATGGCACATTGTAACAATTGGGTAATTTCTACCCCACTTAAATGATTACCGCTCCCTCGAACAACAACGGCACCACATACAATTAAAACAGGTGCTAAGTTGGATACAAACATCGCTAATACATGCTGTAAACCAAAAGGAATGGCTCTTTTTAATGGGACCTTCCCTTCCAATTGATAAATCGTATTATCCTTTTTATTTTTCATTTTTCCCTCCTAAAACACAGTTTTAACTTTATCGTAGATAAAGAAAGATTACAAGAAAAAGCCATAAGAATCTATGGCTTTCTACATCGATAAATTGTAATCTTTTTTAATTGCGCATGGACTTGTTTATAATTTGGATACCATCGATCGACCTCTTGATAAAATAGTGTTGAATGATTCGCATATTTTAAATGACATAGCTCATGAACAATAACGGCATCAATGGCCTCTTTCGAACAATAGACCAAATACACATTAAAACGAATCTCTTTTTTATCCTTACGACAGCTTCCCCACTTGGATTGATAAAAGCCAAATTTTAAAGTGAGATTTTCATATCCCATTCTTCTTGCCCAATAAATAAAACGAGGTTCAATATAACCTTTCGCAAGCTCCAATAAAAAGGCTCGCCATTTCTTTTCGCTTTGACAGAAGGTACAAACAGAATCAAAAAGAGCACAGGAGCGATCTTCAATCAGACGCACATCCCTCCCAAATAATTGAATCGTCATTCCATCCCTTAAAAGAGATGCTTCCTCTTTTTTTAATTGCTTTAAAATCCAAGGCTTTGATTTTTCAATAAAGGCTTCAACTTCCTTTTGACTAGTAGAATAAGGTGTAGAAACAATCACATTTCCATCCTTTATTCTAAGAATCATCCGTTTATTTCTTTTCTTTTTAAGCCACTGAACCTTCATGTGCATTTAAATCTTCAATGAATTCTTCGGCAATTGAATCAATGAAGGAGAGGGTTTTATTTCTTTGTTCAATGGAATAAGATGCATATTGATTAACATCACGAAGTAAATCAATCATTGGAATCGTTCCATAGATCTTACAAGCACTTTCTTTTTCAAATGCATCTAAATCCTCTTCGTTATAGAAATTAATGCGTTCCTTACAATTTGGACATTCCAAATAGGCCATGTTTTCAATCACACCAAAAACTGGAACCTCCATTTTTTCACACATATGAATCGCTTTTTCAACAATCATTGAGACCATTGCTTGTGGTGTTGAAATCATTACGACACCGCTAACTGGTAAGGATTGAAAGGTCGTTAGAGCAACATCACCAGTTCCTGGTGGCATATCCACAAGTAATACATCGAGCTCGCCCCAAAGAACATCTGTATAGAATTGTTTTACTACATTTCCTACGATTGGACCTCTCCAAACGACGGGATCACTTTCATTTTCCAACATGAAATTCAAAGACATACATTTAATTCCTTCCACTTCAATTGGAATGATTTCATTGTCTTTGGTTCCATAGGCTTGTTCGGTTTCAACGCCCATTAAACGAGGAATACTTGGTCCGGTAATATCAGCATCCATGATACCAACCTTCATTCCTTGTTTCGATAAAGCTTTCGCAAGTAAAACGGTCATTGTCGATTTACCTACACCACCTTTACCACTCATAACTGCTACAATATTTTTTATATGATTATTTGGATTTGAAACAACTCCACAGCTTGAGCTATCCTTTCCACAGTTCCCTTGACTTGGACATCCTTCACATGACATTTATTCGTCCTCCTTTTTCTTCCAATGAAAATATTGGTCATATCCTTTTTTTAATCGTTCGTTTTGAACATGTGTATAGATTTGTGTTGTTTGAATATCACTATGCCCAAGTAATTCTTGAACAACACGTAAATCGGCTTGTCCATCTAATAAATGTGTCGCAAAGCTATGTCGAAAGCTATGCGCCGATATATTCGGATTCAAGCCACATTCAGCTACCTTTTTTTTAATGAGCTGATGCACATATTGACGGGTACAAACATGACCCAAATGGTTAATAAAGAAGAATGAGCTTTGATGCGCATCCCATTGAATACGAACTGTATTTAAATAGAGCTCCATCTGTTCAAGACAGCTTGGGGCAATTGGAATCAAACGTTCCTTCTCTCCTTTACCCACTACTTTTACTATTTTATTGGAAATATGCACTTGATTCAACTCTAAAGCACATAATTCACTTACTCTTAAACCACAGCTGTATAAAGTCATAAGAATTGTTTTATGATAGATATCATTATCTGAATCTGTAAAGGATGAAAACAAGACTTTTAAATCTGCTTCCGATAAATACGTAGGCAACTTTTTCTCCTTTTTTAAGCTATGTATATAACGAGCAGGATTCATGATATCCGGATGATTTAAAGACGTAAATTTATGAAAAGAGCGAATCGTTGATAAAATCTGATTTGTACTTGTACTTTGGTGATCAACTCTATAAAAGCTTATAAAATCCTCTAATTGACTGACGGTAATCTCTTCCATTGTTTCAATCGAATGATCGAAAAGATAGCTTTGATAGGTCAATAAATTCTTCTTATAGCTTTCAATTGTTTGAATGGATTTATTTTGAATGACTTGAAGATAAATCAAGTAATCTTGTATCGCTTCTGTAATTAACATAAACCCCTCTAAATCATCAATGCTTCCTTACAAATACAATCACAATGTGATTCTTTAATCGCTTCAATTAAAACTGATTTTGGTAAAGAATCACGATGATCATAAGCCAATTGAAAGCTACGAACTGAAAAATGATTTTGATTTAAATAATAAAAGAGTTCATTTAAACGATTTGGACGATGTACAAAATAAAAGCGTCCTCTACTTTTTAATAAACGATTGGCATGAAAACATAAATCAGGCAGGGTTAAGTTTTCTTCAATCCGTCCAAGCTGTCGCATATTCATTTGTACATTTGGATTCGTTTCAGCCTTTTTAAAGAAAGGAGGATTACAAACAATGACATCCACTTCCGCTATATCTACCTCTTGAATCGCTTGATGAATGATCTGATATGGATGTGTAAAAAATTGTTCAGCATTCATTTGCGCTATTTCACTGGCTTCTTTTAAAACCTCTACCCCAATTAATTCCTTTACGGGATATTGATCGGCTGCAAGCAATAATGCACCGTTATTCGTTCCGATATCTAAGACTGTTTCATCCTTTTTTATACGCATAAAGCCAGCTAATAGCTTTGTATCGGTATTAAAGTGGAAATGATCCTCATCTTGATAAAGAATCATCGATTCATCTAAAAAATAATCCTTTCTAAGCTTCATCTTTTTCCTCCTTTAATAAATCACTGGCTTTGATTAAATGTGCTCCTTCAATCTTTTGATTTAATTGTTTTAAAATAGATGATGTACTGCTTTTGGGTGTTTCGAAGATTGACGGCTGCTCAACGATTTCCTTGGCATTCTTTAATGAAGCAACATGAATGGTAATGTGACGATAACCATGATCTTCTATAAAGTTCTCTTCAATTAAGCCATAGAGTGCTTCATAGAAATAATTCGGATCATTGCTGAAGACTTTTAAAGCACGAGAGCGAACAACATTATGAAAATCTAAATCGCGTAAGGTAATGGAAATTAGCTTTCCTTTATAGTTTTTGATTTGCATTTTCTTTGACAATTCAAAGACAAGCTGACGTACATTGGATAAGATTTCTTCCATTGAATATAAATCATTTTCATAGGTCTTTCCTAAAGAAATCGATTGACGTGTCGATGAATAATGTAAACGATTGCTGCTTCTTCCGCGTGTTTTTTGAATCAAACTATAAGCACTTCGTCCAAGTATTGATTGGATGATGGTTTCATTTTCTTCGGATGCAAAATCACCGATTGTTAAAATATTTTTTTCTTTTAGCTTTGGTACTGATTTTCTTCCAATCCCAACAATTTCTTCGACAGGTAGTGACCAGAGCTTTCTTTCTAATTCAGAAATTCTTAAAACCGTAATTCCCTTCGGTTTACGCATATCACTAGCCATTTTCGCAAGAAATTTTGTCGGGGCAACCCCAATCGAAACGGAAAGACCAGTTTTTTCATAAACGCCATTTTGAATTTCAAAGGCAAGATCAAGTGGTCTTCTGTAATTTCGTATAAGTTCTGTCACATCCATATAACATTCATCAATACTCGCTGGTTCGATTTGCGAGGTATATTGATATAAATAAGAGAAAAATTGATGGCTTAAATCCTTATAGTAATCAAAATTCGGATGAATGATTTCTAAATCTGGACATAGACGTAGAGCTTCATAAACCGGCATTGCGCTATGTACTCCATAGCTTCGTGCAATATAGTTAGCGGTTGAAAGTACACCATGACGTGACATAGAACCAATCGCAATGGGTCGATTTTTTAAACTTGGTTTTTTAATTTCTTCCGCACTGGCAAAAAAGGCATTGATGTCAATATGAAATAGTACTCTACCCATGAATTCGTTCCTTTAATTCTTGTGCAGCCTCTAATGAAGCTGGATTGATTTGTCCACTAGACATCATCGCAAGTTCTTCAATACTCTCTTTGTCATTTAATAAAGAAATAGACGTTTTGGTTTCCGTTTGATTGCTTTCTTTTTTTACACAATAATGGGTATCGGCCCAACAAGCTACACTCGCTAAATGGGTAATACATAAGACTTGATATTGTTTGGATAAACGATGCATTTTTTGTCCCATCGCAAAAGCAACCTTACCACTCACACCCGTATCAATTTCATCAAAGATAATCGTTCCAATGCCATTTTGACTTTGGAAAACAACCTTTAAAGCCAACATCAAACGTGATAATTCACCACCTGAAGCGCTGTCCTTTAAAGAAGAAAAGTCTTGGCCTTTATTCATAGAAACCATAAATTCAATTTGATCAATTCCATCCTTTGAAGGCTCTTTTTCTAAACAAGAAATTTTAAATTGGGCATTTTCTAACATTAAGTCATGGCAATTTTCCATAACTTCTTTTTCGATTCTAGAAAAGGATGCCTTTCTTTCCTTTGATAAATCCTTTGCGAATTGAAGATAGATTTCTTCTTTCTTTTGAATTTCCGCCTCTAAGCGATTCAATAGATTTTCACGATGTAAAATCGAATCAATTTTCTTTTCTAATTCTTGTTTATGCTCCATTAAAGAAGTATAGGAACCCCCATATTTTTTATAAAGTCCTTTAATTGTATAGATACGCTCTTGGATTTCATCAATTTGAATCTCTTGATTTTTAAATTGTTCACACTTACTTTGTAGCTGTTCTTTGATTTCATCCATTTGATAGTACATGTCATAAAAGCTTTGAGCAAAAGAAGCTGTTAATTCATTTTTATTTAATGCACGATAAAGCTGATAGCTTTGGTCCATTAATCCATTTTCTCTATTTAATTGATAAACCGTTTCTGTAAATAATTCATTGTTCTTTTCAAATTCACTGTATTCTTTTACCGTTTGATTTAATTCTTCTAACTCATTTTCTTGGACATTGGCTTGATCGATTTGATTGTATTGTTGGGTTAAAAACTCTAGTTCATCGTCGGATAGCGTTTCATTCACTAAGGTATGATATTCCTTCTTTTTATCTGCATAATCCTTATAGGCCTCTTCTACCTTATTTCTTGTCTTTGTACATTGTGCAAATTGATCCAATAGGTTCATTTGAACCTTTAAATCCATCAATTGATAGGTATCCATTTGTGAATGAAGATCTATAAGATAAGAGGCTAATTTTCTCACAAAAGAAAGAGTTGTAATTTGTTGATTGATACGAATCGTACTTTTTGAATTGGCATGAAATTCACGTTGAATGATTAAATTCTCTTCTGCATCAAAGCCATTGTCTTCTAATAGTTGAATGATCCGACTATCCTCTAATGAACAAACCATTTGAAGAACGGCTTTCTCTTTCCCTTTTCGAACAATTGAACTATTGACCCGTTGACCACATAAATAGCCAATGGCATCAATTAATAAGCTTTTACCAGCACCGGTCTCTCCTGTGATTACCGTCATACCATTGGTAAAATCGATGAAAGCATAATCAAATAAGATGTAATCCTTTACCATTAATTGTTCGATCATAGTCACTCTCACTTTCTAGCGTATACGACGTACTCTTGATTTCCCCCACGTCCTTGAATCGGACTTTCAATAATATCTACCTTCGGATAATGTTGATAGAAATATTTACGATAGTTTTCAACAATTTTTTTTGCGATTTTTTTATCCTTTAAAATACCTTGTTTATTTAAATAGCTTGGTCCACATTCAAATTGTGGCTTAATTAAAATGACCATGCTTGAAATATCCAATACTTCAAATACACGATCTAAAATCGTTTTTGCTTGAATGAAGCTAACATCCATACAAATAAAATCAATCGTCTCATCAAACCATTCTTTTTCAAGATAACGAGCATTTCGCCCTTCCATTTTTATCACACGACCATCTTTTTCTAATCGTGAAGACAATTGAAGATGTCCTACATCAAGGGCATATACCTTTTTGGCATCCTGTCTCAAACAAACATCAGTAAAGCCACCGGTACTAGCACCAATATCCAATACGACAAGATTCTTTAATGAAATAGAAAAGGTCTCAATTGCGCCTAAAAGCTTATAGGCAGCTCGAGATACATAATCATCAATATCCTTTTCGATTTCTATTTTATCTTGTTTTTCAATCGCAAAGCTGGCTTTTTTAATAACCTTCCCATTAACAGAAACTCTTCCATTTTTTATGGCATCCTGCGCTTTTACACGTGAATCCATAAATTGAGTACAATATTTATCTAATCGCATAAGAATCACGCATCACTTCCTGTATAAAGGCTTCAACAGATACTTCTTCGCGAATTTTTAAAGTCCGTAAAGAGGCTTGTTCAACAAAATGATCTTCAATACCTAAGCTATGGATCTTTTTCGGACTATATTCTTGAATTTCAGAAGCCAGTCCACCCTTTCGATCAGATTCACAAACATAAATTGGAAGGTCTAATTGAAAGAGCTCAAAAAGCATATCTTTATCAATTGGCTTTAAAAAGCGAGCATTCACAATCAATAAATCCAATTGATTAAATCGTGCCTTATCAATCAAACGATTCACAACCTCTCCATAGCTAATAATAATGGCTTGTGGATACATTCCAATTTGAAATTGCGACCAGGTTCCAATCTCAATTAAATTCGGATTTGAACATTCTATTATTTCAGTATGTCCATAGCTCGTTCTAATAAAAAACGGAGAATTCGTTTGAAAAGCAGTATAAAATAAATCTCTACATTCATTGGCATCCTTAGGCTGGGCAAGAATCAATTGTGGAATATGAATCAAATGAACAATATCATCAATCCCTTGATAGATTGCCCCCTTTTCACCGATCAATCCAGCATCATAGATATGACAAACAACCCCTTGATCCATAAAACAAAGATTATTTTGAATGGCATCTAAACAGGATAGAATTTGATTTGAAGCAATTGAAAGAAAAGGATGATAGCCAGACGCACTAAGACCGGACGCAAAGCTAAAATAATGATTATAATAGGATTTACTCGTATCAATTGGATAGATTTTTTGATCCTTACGTGCTAATTGATGAACAAATGAAAGAACAAAATCCTTCCAATTCATTTGATTCTTCGGCAATTCAAAAAGTGGTCTGCCACTCTCTTTATGGAATGCACATCGTACATTCCATGAGGACTGTGTTTTAATAAAGCTTGTTCCATAGCCTTGTATTGTCCGAACATGAATAAAGCTTGGACCTTCTTGATCCTTTGCCTTTTCAAAGGCTTGTATTAAAGCCTCTAAATCATGTCCATCAATCACACCTTCATAATGAAAGCCAAAATCTTTAAAAGCACTATGAGAAAAGAAGGACTCTTTTACCGTTTGAAAGGTTGAAAGGACACCCTTTCCTAACTTATTTTTATTAACCTGTGATTTAAGCGTACCAGACGCTTTTTTAAATAAGGAATGGTTTGAAAGAGTCTTTCGATGCTTTCCTTCATCTATCGAACAATCGTTATAGATAATAATAATCTTCTTTTGTTCATGACTTAGTGCTTGTAAAGCCTCAAAACAAGCTCCACTAGAAAAGGATTCCTTTTCTAAAAGACAAACTACATGATTGGTTTCATTTCTTGCATCTCTTGCACTCGCAAAAGCCAACGCCAATGATAAGCCTTGTCCAGCATGACAGGCATTCCAAGTGTCAAAGCGACTTTCCTTCGGATCACAAAAAGCACTTAAGCCATCTGTTTTTAATAAGGTTCCAAAACGATTTGCACGTCCCGTTAAAATTTTATGCGTTAAGCATTGATACCCTAAATCAAATACAATGGAATCAAAAGGCGCATGAAAAACAACATGTAGAGCCATTGTTAGATCTACCATGCTTAAATTTTTCGCAAGTTCGCCTCCTGTTTTTGATAAAGAATCAATTAAGAATTCACGAATATCATCCGCAATCTCCTTTAATTGTTCTATGGATAAATATTGAATTTGTTCAGGAGCTTCTATATCATATAAACGCATATTCTTCCTTTCTCTAGTAGGTACGATGAATTAAAAAGTTGATCATTTGATTTAAGTATCTTGTATTCCCTTCTAAAAAATCAAGGGCATTTGAAATTTTATGTTCTAAGCTTTCCACTTCTTTTTTTGCTTGGTCTAATCCCATCAAGGATACAAAGGTTTGTTTATGATTTTCATTATCACTGGTACTTTTTCCCAATTGTTGACTGGATTGGGTTTGATCAAGAATATCATCTTGAATCTGAAATTGAATTCCTAAGTCATAGGCAATTTGTATCCACTTCGAACAATCCTCTTCCTTACCTGCAAGAATGGATGCACATAAAAATGGTAGTGTTAATAGTTTTGCGGTTTTATATTCATCAATGGAATAAATCTCTTCTAAGGTAATATTGGAATTATTTTCAGCAGCTAAATCAAGCTCTTGTCCATAAATCATGCCATTGATACCTGAATAATCACTCAACAAATGAACCATTTGAATGATTTTATCAGAACTTACTTCACTTTCTAAAATCACATCAAAGGCTCTTGTTAATAAAGCATCTCCAGCTAAAATGGCCACTGCTTCATTATAGGCTTTATGACAGCTCGCCTTTCCTCTTCGAAAGTCATCATCGTCCATTGCGGGAAGATCATCATGAATCAAAGAATAGGTATGAATCATTTCAAT
>CAVKAP010000002.1:0-6442 GCA_963654445.1 Segatella copri | reverse complement strand
AAAAGCTGATATAACTTTTCTTCCTTAGAAACAAATGAGCGTTTCTCATAATCCAATAAGGTTGAAATCGAATGAATCATCGATTCTTTTTTATATTCAATTTCTTTGATTCCTTGTAAGATAGTATCACTATAGGTATCAAAGAATTGTTGATAATGATCCAATCTCAAAGCAAATTCTGTCATCCAAGAGGATGGATCTTGTAAATACGGATGGGATTGATAGGTATAAAATTCTTTTTTCTTTATCGATAAAATAGATTCTATTCTCTGAATCAATTGTTTTTCTTTTAATGAAATTTGATTTAAGACTTCTTTATAATCCATCGTCACCCATTCAGCCGCTGCAGTTGGTGTAATCGCACAATGATCACAGACATAATCACAAAGCGTTGTATCTCTTTTATGTCCTACACCACTTACTGTATAGGTTTTACATTGATAAATTGCTTTAACGAGCTGTTCATCATTGTAGGAAAATAAATCCTCATAGCTTCCGCCACCACGTACAAGTAGAATCGCATCATAATCCAATTGATCCGCTTTTTGAAGTTGAATAATAATTGATTCGGCCGATCGTGGTCCTTGCACATAACACGGATAAAGATGCATCTCCATCATCGGCCAACGTTCTCTGACCTTCGATATGACATCTCTTAAGCCATCCCCATTTTTCGAAGAAATAATGGCAATTCGACCAATACAGGATGGACGATTCGTTTTATGTTCTTCATTAAAGTAACCCTCTTGTCCTAATTTTCTTTTTAATTGCTCGTAACGTAAAGCCAGCTCACCAATCCCATCAGGACGAACCTGTAAAACCATCAGCTGCATCTTGCCAGCCGCTAAAAAAACATTGGCACGTGCAGTAACTAAAACCTTCATTCCTTCTTCTAATTGAAACGTAAGATTGAATACATCTCTTGGTTGAATAACACATTCAATGCGTGCCCTTTCATCCTTTAATAAAAAATAATAGTAGCCATTCGAATGCTTAGTCAGATTGGATATCTCTCCTTGAATCCAAACATTTTGAAGCTGTACACCATGTTCAACAACTTGTTTGATTTTCTGTACGACACGACTGACCGTTACGACCAATTCTTCACTCATAGACGATCTAAAACTCCATTGATTAATTTATAGGAATCATCATCACAATATTTTTTCGAAAGCTCAATTGCTTCATTAATAACGACTGTTTTTGGTGTTTTATCCACAAGAATTTCTTGGAAGGCCATTAAAAGAATGGCTTGTTCAAGCATACTTAAACGATTAAAATCCCAATCCTTCCGTAGCCATTGATTAATTTTTTGAATATAGGCATATTTATTTTCAGCTGTTCCAATGGTAATGCTGTAAAGATAAGCATCAATCTCATTGGATCCCTTCATTACATCATATACACATTTACGAATGTCTTTATTTAATAATAAATGTTGATATAAGCTATTAATAGCTACTTCTCTTTGTTCACGTCTATTCATATCTATTCCTCACTTTTATATAGTACCCTTGCACTTGGTACGACTTCACTTGCTGGTTTTGCGTGTACCTCTTGATCATCAAAGAAGATGTGTGCACCAAAGCACGCAAGAACATCGGCCTTTTTTGCTCCTTGTAAAAAGAAGACTTCATCGACATCAATTTTCCATTTGCGTAAAGTTTTAATCACACGTAGACCCGCATTGCGATCACGTGCTGTAACGATAGCTGTACGAATTAATTTTTGATCCTTGCATAGCTTTTGAATCTTCGAAAGTCCAAATAAGAAATGAGCCATCGGACCTTGTTTTAAGGCAATGTCTTGTTTTTGAACCTCATTTTCAACAAAGGCATCTAAACCATCCTTTTGATAAATCTTTTCTGAATCCGCTGAAAATAAGACAGCATCCGCATCAAAGGCAATACGAATTTGATGGTCTGGTAAATTCGCATAGTCACTGTGTGAGTATATCAAGCCAGCCGCAAAGCCATCATTGATGGCATTACTGACATCTTCTTCATTCACAGACAGAAAAAGATCGACACCAAAGGCTTGTAGATAACGGGAAATGCTTTCACCACCACTCATAACCATACGACCAATATCCAATTGATAATGCTCTAAAGAATGAATCACTCGTAAAGAGGTTTCAGCTGAATTACGTGACATCACGATAACTTCAACAACCTTTTTATTTAAGATTTTATTTATATTCAAAAGGTTTTCAACCAATTGAAATCCAGCACCTTTATTTAAAACTTGCTCTTCATGTGCCAATTGATATTCTCGATATGCTTCTAGCCCTTCATTTTCAAAAATTTTATTGGCATCCTCTAAATCAAATAAGGCTCGACTTGAAATACCAATGACTAATAAATCATCAAAAGATACGGCCATGTTCTCCTCCAATCAAAAAAAGGAAACCTTGAAAGATTCCCCTTAAAAGATAAAACCAACGACTTGGATTTCAATCGCTTCTGGTTTAAATTCTGTCATATAAGAAATACTTTCAAAGATCTTTGTTTGTAAATTTGCGCAAACATCCGTTACGTTTGCCTTGTAATTAATTTTTACAGGAATATGTAAACGTAAAGCGTTATCATCAATCACGGTAGAAATTCCTCCCTTAAAAGGACGGGTTCCTTCTACAAGCTGAACGTTTTCATCTTCATTAATTGTATTCAATGCAATGCTTGAAAAAACTGTTTTATTTAATCGTACGGAACCAAATTCATTTTGTGGTTCTAAAGTAATATATTCTTGTGCCATAATTTCACCTTCACTTTCTCATATTATAACAAATTTTCAACCTTCATTAAAGGCCTTATTCCTTTTTAGCTGCTTCAAGCTCCCATAAATTTAAGGTATTTTTAACCAATCTGGATTGAAGTCTTAAACGTTTTTTACTGGTTTGAATATCTTTAAGCAATTGTTCCTTTAATTCTTTCGCACCAGAGAATTTTTTTTCATCACGAATCTTATCAAAAAAGAAAAAACGAACTTCTTTGCCATAAATATCTTGATCAAAATCAAATATATTGGCTTCAATAGTTTGAAACTTATTTTCAAAGGTTGGATTGTTTCCAATGTTGATCATTGCACCATGCAAGATGCCATCTACGCTCACAAAGCCAGCATAAACACCGACAACTGGTTGTACATATTCTGTATTGCAATTCAAATTTGCAGTCGGTATACCTAAGATCTTCGATCCTCTTTGGAAGCCTTTCACAATTGTTCCTTCAATTGAATAGATATAACCCAATAAACGATTCGCCTTCAATACCTGTCCTTGACAGACTAAGGGTTCAATGCGACTGGTTGAGATTTTAATCGATTGTTCATTCACACTATCGACAACCAATACATCAAAATAGGATTGTTCACTTAAGGTATGAATATTTCCACTATTCTTGTAGGCATAACGAAAATCAAAGCCACAAATCAAATGTTGAACCTGCATTTGCGCTAAAATTTGATGAAAGGCATCCGTTGGATTGGATGCAAAATCCTTGGTAAATTCTAAAATATAAAAACAATCAAAGCCCTTCATCTTCGCAAAATGAATCTTATCTTCTAATGTAAATAAGTGCTGAAGTCTCTTTTCTGGAAAGAAGACAGACCAAGGATCTGGATCAAAGGTAATGACTGCACTTTTCATCCTTTTCTTTTTCGCAATCTTTAAGCTTAAATTTAATAGCTCTTGATGGCCTTTATGCATTCCATCAAAATAACCAATACACGCAACACAAGGATCTAAAGAAGGAATATTTGTATAGTCTATTCTTTGAACATCCATTACCATAACCCCCTTTTTGATTTAAAGATTGAATCCTTTTCACGATCATAAATCGCAACCGGATTTCCTTGCTCTGTAATACATACCCGATCCTTTTCTTGATTTAGACGAATACGCTTTCCTTGATATACATCAAGAATCGGCTCATATTCAAGCATTGGCAAATGATCCAATACCATTTGAACTGGATATAAGATTGGCTCAGCTGTTTTTAAATCCTCTAAGCTTTGTGCTTGATCAAGCGTAAAACGACCAACCTTTGTACGTACTAAGGATTTCATACATCCTAAATTATCTGTCTTTAGCGCAAAATCTCGACAAATACTACGAACATAGGTTCCACTCGAACAAGAAATTTCAAAGGAAAGATGACCGGTTGAGTGAATATCATAGACCTCAATATCTTGATAGACATCCGGAACCTTCTCCCCTTTTCTTTGTAGATCAATCAGCTTTTGTCCATTCACCTTCTTGTTTGAAGTTGCTGGAACCCTTTGATGTAAAGGTCCTTTAAAGGTCGATAGGACTTCATCGAAGTTAAAATCCTCATTGATTTCTTTTCTTTCAAGGACTTCACCACTGATATCATCCGTTGTAGTTGAATAACCTAACTCTATTTCGGCTTGATAGGTTTTATCTGTATCCTTTAAAAATTGTAAAAGCTTGCAGGACTTCCCACATAAAACCAATAA
This sequence comes from Segatella copri, assembly GCA_963654445.1. GTDB lineage: Bacteria > Bacillota_I > Bacilli_A > Erysipelotrichales > Erysipelotrichaceae > Absicoccus. Next base: position 1,966 of record CAVKAP010000002.1, on the reverse strand, counting down.
AACACCCGTTGCATCGGGATCTAAGGTTCCTGTATGTCCAAACTTTTTTTGATGGTAGTGTCTTCTTAAGAAATTTACTACATCATGACTGGTCATTCCAGCCGGTTTATTAATTACTAAAATTCCATCCATAAATAGTATTCTATCAGTTTTTACGTATGAAAAAAAGACGATTTAATCGTCTTTTCGATCTAAATAATAGGTTGCTTCCATATCTGCTGTACTCAGCGCAAAAGCCAAAGGAAAATGTTCAAAGCTATATCCGACGGAATTTGGAAGATCATTTCCACTAAAGCCCATATGATAACGAATCGCAAAGGCCTCTTCGCGAGTAAGTCGCATATAGGGCGTTAACATATAGACACTTTTTTCTCCATGTCCAAAAGGAATCTTATCTTCAAATTCATAATAAGGAACCTGTTGCCATTGTCCATCAATTTTCTTATTACGAAAAGAACTTTTATAGACATTGATCTTACAAACATCATGTAGTAAGGCAACCGTGGCAATCGTATCCTCGGAATAGCTCATATGATAATGTGTTTTCGTTCTTTCTCTTTGAAGATAATCGCATAAGCATTCATAGACATGAAGACTATGATCAACTAATCCTCCTGCATAATTTCCATGAAAGCGCGTAGAAGCCGGTGCTACAAAAAAATCACTCTTATCACTCATTAAAAATTCTAAAAATTTATCCGCACCGTCTCTTTTTATTTTATTGGTATAGATATCAATAAATTGTTCTTTACTTGTCATTTTGCACCTATAAAAAAAATCTAGGGACGAGAGATCTTTCCCTGTATATCCAGGTGGGTGACCTGTGTTAGACCTTAGGATTCCTAATCAATGAAAAGGCATTCAACACAGAAAAACAACATCCGGTCTCCCGTATCTCTAAGCGTAGGAAAAATATTGGCATCCCTAGATATCAATACTATAACATGTCATTTTTAATTTACAAGTAAGCATAAAATGAAAATATTGTCTACATCAAAACGAAGAAGATAGCTAGACAAGATCTTGCCTAGCTATCAAAGCTCTTATTTCATTTTACGATTTTTATTCCATAAGAGATATACAACACAAAGTGATACAATGCCAGTCGATGTAAAGTATGGAAGATTTGTATTTACACCAGTTTTGGCTGATTTCGCTGTATCCTTTTTCGTTGGTTGATCCTTGAGTTCAATCGTATTTAAGCCTTTAACACGTACATAATCCTTTTGAGTTATCAAAGTAATTTGGCCTTTACCATCAACAGTGAATTCTACATCCTCTGCCTTCTGATAACCATTTGGCGCTTTGGTTTCAGAAAGGATATATGTATTGTCTTCTATTAATTGACCAGAAATTTGATCCAAGCTTAAGCTTTCTTTTTGATTCACAAAAGAGCTTCCTTCTTTTGGACGAATCGCAAATTCAGCACCTGATAAATCTTGCCAATTCTCATTTTTCTTTTCAACAAGAACGGTTAATGGTTCATTGGTAATGCCATCTTTTGTGACGGTACCAGTTTTTATTGTGAAGCGAGAATCATTATTTACAGTAATCGTTTCTTTGTAATCCGTATCATCTACTGTAAATGAAGCTTCAAATAAATCATTCGAACGATATCCTGAATTTTCAAGCTCTTTGATTGTGTAATCGCCTTTTTCTTTTAATTCAAAGCTAAGTTCACCATTCTTTGTAGCTTGAGAATCAATGCATTCACCATTCAAATAGAGCTCGAATTGTACACCATCTAATTTATCCTTCGATTGAGCATCAATCTTTGTTAATGAAACCTTTGAAGTAAACATTTCATTTGTAATCTCTACAGGAATCATTTGATCCATCGCTCCTGTATCCGAATCACCGATTGTGAATTCATATTTGTCTTCACTTAAGGCAGTATTAGTAGAAGCTTTGGTCTCTTTCAAATAATAAGAACCAGTTGGTAATCCTTTTGTGAATTCTTCGGTTT
>CAVKAP010000001.1:0-25610 GCA_963654445.1 Segatella copri | reverse complement strand
TATGGAACCTGGAGAGAATGCTCCACCAATGCATCCGAACTGTCATTGTGCTACTGCACCTTACCTTGATAGAAAAGAATTCGATGAATGGCTAGACGGATATAAAGATCATGGATTGACGTTTGAGGAGTGGAAAATTTCAAAAGGTAAAATGGCAACCTTGACTTCAAACGATTGGTCAAACACAACAATTCGTTCTTATACAAAGAAAGAACAAGATGAATTTGTGAGCTATGCAAAGTCCAAAGGTATTAAACTTGTTGAAATTAACAAATTTGATGGTGACAGTCAATTGTTAAAACAGCAGATTGATTCCTTGTATAACGCGAGTAAAAAATACCCTTTAAAGTTTCAAAAGAAACTGGTCCTAAGTTTAGCTGAATTTTTTGATGACGGAGATTTTGCTTCTACGAGTGGAATGCATATCACGTTAAATATCAAAGCATTAAGGAATAAAGAAATTACAGAAAGAAATATAAGCAATTCGAATTACTTTGCTTCTCCTAGAATTCAAGATATTGTGGTTCATGAATATGGTCATGTTTTAGCTTCTCAATATGGAAACAGGGGCATTGAATTAGCAAAAAAAGCATATTATAATTTGTATAGAGAAGAACTATCAGATGATAGAGTTATTAAGTATTTAGAAGATACAATTTCTTTGTATTGTACGTCTTATTATGGAGATTTTCATGATGATGTAACTTATAGAAAAGTGAATAAGAAAAAATATAAAGAAATTACTTCCGAGATATTAGCTAAAAATGAATACAATAGCACTTTGTTTACTAGAGAATATATAAAAGTGTTGTTAGAAAGACGGGTAGAATCATGACTAATTTTTTTGATTTAGAGTGGAAAAAAGGCGATTATCATTATTATGAAAATATGGTTCCGAAACTAAAACCAAATGCTCCTAAATGGGTTATAGATAGCTATAATCATTACATGGAACAATTAAAAGAAAGATATGGTAAAAAGAATGCCAAATAACGATTTTTTTAAAATTGTATATATTATCCTTTATAACTTGTACAAGACAAAGAGAGAAGGAAAAATACTCAATGTTAAAGATATTAACCATGAGGCTTTGAATATACCCTATGGGTATTATGTAGACATCATTTCGGAATTGATAGACAATGGCTTGGTAAAAGGTGCCCGTGTTAAACCAACAAAAACAACAAGAGTTCTTTGTTTAAACGATATGCGTATAACTATGAAAGGCATTGTGTATCTTCAAGAAAATTCTAATATGAAAAAGATATACAAAAAATTGAAAGAGCTAAAAGACTGGATACCGTTGTATAAATAAAGAAACATGTGAGCAGATTAACCTCTGCTCTTTTATTATGGAGGGAAATATGAAAAGTACAAGTATAGGACCTTGCACGATTGCAGGGTTTATCTTAGTAACGTTGAAATTATGCGGACAATTGAATAACGTTCCTTGGATTATCGTGTTACTTCCTTGGATTGCTGAGATTGTGTTAACGCTTGTCTGCCTCCTTTATTTCGTGAAAAAGGGAAAGGACGAGCTCTTTAAAAAGGATGCTTCAGATGAGCTTCTTGAAAGAGCAATGAAGCTTGGTGAGAATCATGATAAAGATTCATGTTAGAGAAAGAGAAGACTCAAGTGTGATTACAGTAAATTACATATATGAAAAAGATTCTATATTGGCTTTCAAGTTCCTTGTTTGAGATTTTTAAGATGGTTGCAGGTCAAGTAGGGTGGTGAAAGCCCATAAAATTCTTTTAGTATTTGCTATGGATTTAAAATAGTGTTAAAATTTTTTTGATATGAAAGCGTTATGAAAACGCAAAAATTTAGGAGGATTAATCATGTTAAAAGGTATTGCCGCAAGTGCTGGTGTATCCGTTGCTAAGGCTTATAAATTGGAAACACCAAATGTAGTAATCACAAAAAAGGAAGGTTGTAATTCAGCCGACGAAATCGCAAAATTTGATGCTGCTTTAGAAAAAACAGTAAAAGATATTGAAGGTGTAAAAGAAAGAGCTGCAAAACGTTTAGCTGCAGAAGAATTAGCAGTATTTGATGCTCACTTAATGATGGCACAAGATCCAGAATTAGCTGGACAAATTCGTTCTCAAATCGAAAATGATTCAGTAAATGCTGAATATGCAACAGAACAAGTTGCAGACAGCATGGTTGCTATGTTCGAAAGCATGGATAATGATTACTTTAGAGAAAGAGCAGCTGATGTTAAAGACGTTACTTTCCGTTTGAAATGTAACCTATTAGGATTAGAAATTCCTGATTTAACTGCTATTGCTGAAGACACAATTATTGTTGCTCACGATTTAACACCAAGTGATACAGCACAATTAAATGAATTTGTTAAAGGTTTCGCTACGGAAATCGGTGGTAAAACTTCTCACTCTGCTATCATGGCAAACTCATTGGAAATTCCTGCAGTTGTAGGATGCCCTGGTGTATTAGATGCATGTAAAAATGGCGATGTTTTAGCTTTAGATGCATTGGATGGAGAAGTTGTTGTCAATCCAGATGAAGCAACAATTAAAGCATATGAAGATAAAGCAGCTGCTTATGCTAAAGAAAAAGAAGAATTAAAGGTTTTAGTAAACCAAGAAACAGTGACTACTGATGGTCATAAGGTTGACATTGCTGGAAACATCGGTGGATTCAAAGATGTTGAAGGTGTTCTTAAAAATGGTGGAGAAGGTGTTGGTCTATTCCGTACAGAATTCTTATACATGGATAGCGATCACTTCCCAACAGAAGATGAACAATTTGAAGCATACAAACAAGTATTAGAAGGTATGGGTGGAAAACGTGTTGTTGTACGTACCTTAGATATTGGTGGAGATAAGAAATTATCTTACTATACATTCCCTGAAGAAATGAACCCATTCTTAGGATATCGTGCAATTCGTCTTTGCTTAAAAGAACAAGATGTATTCCGTACACAATTACGTGCTTTATGCCGTGCATCTGTTTATGGTAAATTAGCAATTATGTTCCCAATGATTGCTACAGTTAAAGAATTTAAAGATGCAAAAGCTATCTATGAAGAAGAAAAAGCGAAATTAATTGCTGAAGGTGTACAAGTAGCTGATGATATCGAAGTTGGTATGATGGTTGAAATTCCTGCAGCTGCAGCTTTAGCTGATCAATTCTCTAAATATGCTGATTTCTTCTCAATTGGAACAAACGACTTAATTCAATACTCAATGGCTGCTGACCGTATGAGTGAACATGTATCTTATTTATACCAACCATTAAATCCAAGTATTTTACGTTTGGTAAAAATGACCATTGAAGGTGCTCATAAAAATGGTAGCTGGTGTGGTATGTGTGGTGCCATGGCTGGTGATGAATTAGCTGCACCTGTATTATTAGGTTTAGGCTTAGATGAATTCTCAATGAGTGCTACGCAAGTATTAAGAGCTCGTAAGATTATTAACAATATGAGTTTTGCGGATGCACAAGAGCTTGCTGCTAAATGTGTTGAAAAAGACACAATGGAAGAAGTTCAAGAAGTTATTAAAGAAACTTTAGGTAAGTAAGACGATTAAGCGGACTTCGGTCCGCTTCTTTTTTTGGAGGTTTTTATGAAATTTAAAGACTATGAATATCATGCAATTCAGTTTGAAGAAGTGAAAAAGACCTTGATTGATTTGAAAAATCAAATACAGGATGCAAATTCTATAGATGAATGTATGCGAATTTGGAAAGAGTTTGATTCGTTTTATCGAGAGTTCGATAGTAATTTAACGCTTTGTTCCATTCGACATTCCATGGATACAAGTGATTCTTTTTATGCGAACGAAAATAAACGCTTAGATGAAATCATTCCTGAACTCGAATCCTATTTTCATGATTTTGATGATGCGCTTTTATCGAATCCCTTTCTAGAAGAAATGAAAGATGAAATTGCTGAAACTTTCTTTCTTCAAAAAGAGATGGAGAAAAAATCTTTTTCTAAAAAAATTGTAAAGGAACTACAAGAAGAGAATGTTTTAAGCTCAAAATATCAAAAATTAATTGCATCGGCACAAATTTATTTTGATGGAAAGGTCTATAATCTTTCTTCTTTAGAAAGTAAGATGACCGTATTTGATCCTCAGATACGTAAAAAGGCGACCAAGGCCTATTGGAACTGGTTTGATCAACATAAAGATGAGTTATTAAAGATCTTTGATTCTTTAGTTTCTGTTCGAACGAAAATGGCAAAGAAATTAGGGTATAAGAATTATATTGAATTAGGCTATTATCGAATGAATCGATTTGATTATAATCAAGAGGATGTAGCCATCTATCGTCAACAAATCATTAAAGATGTCGTTCCAGTCGCAAATTTTTTATATGCGTCACAAAAGAAACGTTTACAACTTGAAAAGCTTACTACCTGGGATGAAAAGGTTGAATTTTCTAGTGGCAATCCAAAACCAATATTAAATGAAAAAGAATGTATTCAAGCTGCTTCTAAAATGTATTCAGAATTAAGTGAAGATACTGGTCATTTCTTTTCTTATATGTTAGAGCATGATTTACTTGATTATGTAGCACGTCAAGGAAAAGCAGCAGGAGGGTATTGTACCTATATTCCAAAATATAAGAGTCCATTTATTTTTGCGAATTTCAATGGGAGTTTATCCGATGTAGAAACTTTAACCCATGAAGCAGGACATGCTTATCAGGTATGGAGTAGCCAAGATATCTTTCCTTTGGATTGTATTTGGCCTAGCTATGAAACCTGTGAAATTCATTCGATGTCAATGGAATTTATAACCTATCCATGGATGTCTTCATTTTTTGGAGAAAATACGAATCGTTATTTGTATTCACATATGTCTAGTGCGGTTAAATTCTTACCATATGGGGCGTTAATTGATCATTTTCAACATGAAATTTATGAACATCCAGAGTATTCTTCAGAAGAAAGAATGGCTTGTTTTCGAGAATTAGAAAAGATCTATCTTCCACATAAAAATTATGATGAGATTCCTTTTCTAGAAAATGGTGGTTGGTGGATGCGTCAGCTCCATGTTTTTATGGATCCATTCTATTACATTGACTATACCTTAGCGCAGGTTTGTGCCCTACAATTTTGGAATCGTTTCTATCAAAAAGATCAAGCTGCTTTTAAGGATTATCAAGCCATTTGCCGAATTGGTGGGAAGCTTCCATTTAAAAAAGTGGTAGCTATGGCCCATTTAAAAAATCCATTTGAAAAAGGCTGTTTATCCGAGACAATGGAAAGTGTTTTGGCATATTTAAATTCTTTTGATCAAAATGCGCTTTAACTTGAATTTTATTTGCTTTTTTAATAAGATAAATACAAGGCGATGAATAGAAAGAGTATTCTTTTTTCAATTTTTAGAGAGCTTTTGTTTGGTGAGAAAAAGTAATTGGAGAAGAAGAAGGTAGTCTAGGAGCTTATTTTCTGAAATTAAGTAGGTTAATACGCAGACACAGCGTTATGTGAAGAGGCTGAAAAGCAAAGTTAGGTGGTACCACGTCAAGCACGTCCTTTCGGATGTGCTTTTTTTTGAAAGGATGGATAGTATGAAAGAAATGGCACCGAAATATGACCATTTACAGGTAGAAGAAAATCTCTATCAAGAATGGTTAAAAAAAGGATATTTTACAGCAGGGGATATCAAAAAGCATCCTTATTGTATTGTGATTCCTCCACCAAATGTAACCGGAAAATTACACTTAGGACATGCATGGGATACAACGATTCAAGATATTTTATGTCGTTATAAGAGAATGCGTGGCTATGATGTTTTATGGCTTGCAGGAATGGATCATGCTGGAATTGCGACACAGGCTAAGGTTGATGCACGTTTAAAGGATGAAGGAATTTCACGTTATGATATTGGACGTGAAAAATTCTTAGAAAGAGCTTGGGAATGGAAGGAAGAATATGCCACGACCATTCGTTCACAATGGGCTAAATTAGGACTTTCCTTAGATTATAGTCGTGAACGCTTTACCTTAGATGAAGGTCTATCAAAAGCCGTTCGCAAAACCTTTGTTGATTTATATAATCAAGGCTTGATTTATCAAGGTGAACGTATTATTAACTGGGATCCTGAAGCGAAAACCGCTTTAAGTAATATTGAAGTCGAACATAAAGAAATTTTAGGACATATGTATTACTTCAATTATAAAGTTGTTGAAACAGGACAAATCCTAGTCATTGCGACAACCCGTCCAGAAACGATGTTTGCAGACCAGGCTATTTTTGTTCATCCTGATGATGAACGATATAAAGATATTGTTGGTATGCATGCAATCAATCCTGCCAATGGGGATGAATTACCAATCATGGCAGATGACTATATTGACATGTCTTTTGGTACAGCAGTTATGAAGTGTACGCCAGCTCATGATCCAAACGACTTTGCCTTAGCAAAAAAATATGATTTACCAATGCCAATCTGTATGAATCCAGATGGAACGATGAATGAGATGTGTGGTAAATATGCAAGTATGGATCGTTTTGAATGTCGTGAAGCCTTAGTTGAAGATTTTAAAAAGGCTGGTGTTGTTGACCATATTGAAGAGCATATGCATCAAGTTGGTCACTCTGAAAGAACAGGTGTTATCGTTGAACCTTATTTAAGTAAACAATGGTTTGTTAAAATGGAACCTCTTGCAAAAGAAGTTTTAGAAAATCAAGGCATTGAAGATCAAAAAATCAACTTTGTTCCAGAACGTTTTGAAAAGACCTTTACGCAATGGTTAGAAAATATTGAAGATTGGTGTATTTCAAGACAATTGTGGTGGGGACATCGAATTCCTGCATGGACCAATAAAGAAACCAATGAGATTTATGTTGGCATGGAAGATCCAGAAGATAAGGATTTATGGGTTCAAGATGAGGATGTTCTTGATACTTGGTTCTCAAGTGGTTTATGGCCATTTTCAACCTTGGGTTGGCCAGAACAAACAGAGGATTTAGCACGTTATTTCCCAAATGATTGTTTAGTTACCGGCTATGACATCATCTTCTTCTGGGTTGCTCGTATGGCCTTCCAAACACGTTTTGCCATGAAGAATCGACCATTTAAAGATGTCTTGATTCATGGTTTGGTTCGTGATACGCAAGGAAGAAAAATGTCGAAATCCTTAGGAAATGGTATTGATCCAATGGATGTAATTCAAGAAAAGGGAGCGGATGCTTTACGCTTTTTCTTAACAACGAATTCAACACCAGGTCAAGATTTACGCTACGATGAAACAAAGGTTGATTCAAGCTGGAATTTTATTAATAAAATTTGGAATGCAGCACGTTATGTTCAAATGCAAGTGAAAGATGAAATTCCAACATTGAATCTTGATAACCTATCAAGTAGTGATAAATGGATCTTATCGCGATTTAATGAGGTTTTAGAAAACGTCACAAAGAATATGGAGCGTTATGAATTATCCATGGTTGGAAATGAGCTCTATAACTTTGTATGGAACGATTTCTGTAGCTGGTATATTGAATTAAGTAAGGCTACTCTATATAGTGAAGATCAAAAGGTTGTAGATAGTACCAAGGCTGTTTTATATACCGTGATGGTTAATATCTTAAAGCTTTTATCACCATTTATGCCTTTTGTGACCGAAGAAATCTATTTGGATCTGCCACATGAAAAAGAAAGCTTAAATGTTGAAACATGGCCAGAAACGGTTGAATTTGATTATTCACAAGCTGAAAAAGAAGAAATGGAAATCGTGATGTCAGCAATTGAAACGGTTCGTGAAGTAAAAACAAATTATGAAATCAAACCAAGTCAAGATTTAACGATTTCTTTACGTGACCAATCCAATGCTTGGTTAGGCTTATCAAAGGATGCTAATGCCGTCATGGATAAAATGTGTCATGCGCAAAATGTTGAAGATTTAGGTACAAAGGATTTGTTGACGCGAACGATTCAACATGCAGTATTTACTTGTTCAATGGGTGATTTAATTGATTTTGAAAAAGAAAAAGCCAAATTAGAAAAAGAAATTGAACGCCTTGAAAAGGAAATCAAACGTTCAAATGGTATGTTAAATAATCCTGGCTTTGTATCAAAGGCACCAGCCGCAAAGGTTCAACAGGAAAAGGATAAGTTAGCTTCTTATCAAGAACAATTGGATTTAGCGAAAAAACAATATGATGAATTATTAAATAAAGCATAAGAAAAGGAGATCAAATCGATCTCCTTTTTTATACGTTTAAATTAAGAACGCGCCATTTTCTGACGATATAGGTTACGACGATCTTGTGCCGTTAAGCCTTTTTTACGAATACGAATGGCATCTGGTGTAACTTCGACGAGTTCATCGTCATTAATCCATTCTAAGGCTTCTTCCAAAGAGAAGACACGAGCTGGAGTTAATAACATGGCTTCATCACGTCCAGAAGAACGAATGGCTGTTAATTTTTTATTCTTTAATGGATTGACATCCATATCAATATTTTTGGCACTTTCGCCAACAATCATACCTTCATAAACTTCAGTTTGTGGCGAAATGAACAATTGTCCTCTTTCTTGTAAATTCCATAGCGCATAGGTCATTGCGGTACCTGTTTCCGTAGAAATCATAGCACCTTGCATACGTTGAGGAATTTCTCCTTTATATGGTTCATAACCGGCAATACGACGAACAAGCGTTCCTTCACCATGCGTATCATTTATAAATTCACTACGGAATCCTAATAAACCACGCGTTGGTGCTTGATAAACGATACGCACATAGCCATTTTCTTCGTTTAAATCTTGCATAACCCCTTTACGAAGGTTCAATTTATTAATAATGGTTCCTTGGTATTCACTTGGTGCAATACATACAACTTCTTCAACAGGTTCAACCTTTGTGCCATTTTCATCTTTATGAAGAATGACCTCTGGTTTTGATACAGCCAATTCATACCCTTCACGACGCATATTTTCAATTAAAATAGAAATATGTAATTCGCCACGACCACTGACTTTAAAACAATCGGCACTGTCAGTTGGTTCAACCTTTAAACCAACATTGACCTCCAATTCTCTTTCAAGTCTTTCTTTGATGTTTCGACTGGTCACATATTTACCACTTTGTCCGGCAAATGGACTTGAATTGACATGGAAGTTCATTGATAGAGTAGGCTCTTCGATTTCAATATGCTCTAATGGTTCAACATGATCGATATCACAAATAGTATCACCAATTGAAATATCTGGCATACCAGCAATAACGACAATATCTCCACTATGTGCTTCACTGACATTGGTTCTTGATAAACCTTTATAAACAAATAATTTAGAAATCGTCTCTTTCTTTTCTAAGCCTTGTTCATTGCAACGAATATAAGATTGACCTTGACGTAAAACACCATTATAGACACGTCCAATTCCTAAACGACCAATATATTCATCATAAGCTAAGGCAGATACCTGCATTTGCGCAGGCTTGTCATCATTATCTGGATAAATATTACAATGCTTTAAGATCGTATCAAATAATGGATCAATATTGTCACTTGGTGTATTTAAATCGTATTGAACACGACCTTCTCGAGCTACACCATATAGAATAGGGAAGTCTAATTGATCATCATTAGCATTTAAATCCAAGAATAAATCATAAACTTCATCAACGACTTCTTCGGCTCTTTGATCCTTTTTATCAATTTTATTAATTAAAAGAATTGGCTTTAATCCAAATTCTAGGGCTTTTGATAAGACAAATCGTGTTTGAGGCATTGGCCCTTCACTTGAATCGACAAGTAGGATGACCGCATCAACTGTACGAATGATTCGTTCAACTTCACTTGAAAAGTCCGCATGGCCTGGTGTATCCACAATATTAATTTTTACACCATCATGAATAATTGAACAGTTTTTAGAATAGATGGTAATTCCTCTTTCACGCTCTAAATCGTTGGAGTCCATAACACAGTCAACGACTTCTTCATTATCTCGGAAAACATCACTTTGACGTAAAAAAGCATCCACTAGGGTACTTTTACCAGCATCAACGTGAGCAATAACGGCAATATTTAAAATTTTTTCTTTATTCGACATGACGTCACTCTCTTTCTTTTAAAAAAACAGATTTATTATAAGACATAGTAGTAATTTAAGCAATATCAGGGTATAATCAAATCTATGAAAATAGAATATTATAAAGAGTACTCAAATTGCTTACAAAGAGAAATGGAATATAAAATTTATGGACATGCAGGGAAGGTATGTCTAGTGATTCCAACCCAAAATAATCGTTTCCATGAATGGGAATGGCGAAATATGTATGATGAGGTTCAAACTTATGTTGATCAAGGTCAAATCCGTTTTGTCGCCTGTGATTCGATTGATTTAGAGACCTGGTCAAATAGCTATGGAGATCCAAATTATCGCTTTTATACCCATGAGGCTTGGATTCAATATTTGGTAAGTGAATTGATTCCTTCGGTGAATCAAAAGTTAAATCAAAGTGATCCATGGTGGACCATTGGTGCAAGTATTGGAGCAACGCATTCTGCCAATCTGTATTTTAGATATCCTGATTTATTTGATGGTTTATTGGGAATGTCTGGTGTATATGATGTGAATGAATTTTTTGGACCATATCATAATGAAGTAACTTATCAGAATAATCCGATGGCGTATTTATATAATATGCCAAATGATCATGAATATATTTCAAAATATAATCAAGGGCAGATTGTTTTATCCTGTGGCCAAGGTGCTTGGGAAGAGCAGTCTTGTTCGGATTTACATCATTTTCAGGATGTCCTAAATTCCAAAGGGATTCATTGTTGGTGTGACTATTGGGGTTATGATGTATGTCATGATTGGCCATGGTGGAAAAAACAGCTTCCATATTTTATTGGACATATGTTAGAAAATAAGTAGATAAGACAAAGTCGGTTGAAGGATTTCAATCGTCTTTTTTTATAAAAAAAGACTTACTTATCGTAAGTCTTAAAATTTATACGAGCATAACATCGGTTACACCTGGAACCTCATCTAAAATAAGGGATTTGATTCCACTAGAGAAGTCTTCAACCGCCATAAAGCAGCCCTGGCAAGCACCTCTAAATGTAACATAGACAACATTGTTTTCATCAATTCCTAATAAAGCAATGTCACCACCATCTTGTTGAATATAGGGTCTAATTTTATCGATGCATTCTTCCACTTCTTTTTTAGTTGGAATATGCGGTTCGTTGTTCTTTATTTCTTCTTCCATTTTTACATCTCCTATCTTAAAAACAATGGACATATTAATATAGGTACAATTAAACCAACGATAAAGCCACCGACTACTTCAGTGAATTTATGACCTAGAACCGTTTTTAGGTTCTCTTTATATATTGGTTCATCATAAGCTATATTAATTTGCGCCTCGTCCTTTAAATCTTTAATTAATTGTTGAACAAGTTCTATATTTTTTCCTGAATAATAACGGACATGACAAGCGTCATACATTACAATAAAAGCAAATATGGTCGTTACCGCAAATAGAGCACTGTTAAATCCTTCTTGTATGCCAATTGACATAGCTAAAGCGGTAACGGTTGATGAGTGAGAGCTTGGAAAGCCTCCACTGGCAATGACCCAATGCATATCCCATTCACCCGATTTATAGTAATATACGATCGTTTTTGCAATTTGAGCAGCAAGATTACTGATTATTGCAGTTATTAGAGGAAAAAGAGAAGCAGGTATCATTTGTATCCTTCCTTCCTTTTCAATCCGTATTATAGCATACAACTTTTTTTTCTTGTATTTATTTGTTTCTTTTGACTTTATTTCGTGATTCTGAAACCTATTACATACAGAATAGATTCATTCACCCAAGAGTGAGTTGCAACTAACCGAAATGATAAAAATCACCTTTAAAACTAAAAATAAAGCTCGTATAATGTCTATGGTGTATGTAACCTATTTTTAAGGAGGAAATTAAAATATGGCAAAAAAATTTCAGTCCATGGATGGAAATACAGCTGCTGCGCATAATGCCTATGCGTTAACAGAAATGAGTTGTATTTACCCAATCACACCATCTTCTCCAATGGCAGAAGTAATGGATGTTTGGGCAAGCCAAGGAAGAAAAAATGCTTTTGGAGAAGTTGTAAAAATTGCTGAACTTCAATCAGAAGCTGGAGCATCTGGTGCTGTGCATGGTGCTGCGCAAGGAGGAACATTAGCTACAACCTTTACAGCAAGTCAAGGTTTATTGTTGATGATTCCTAATATTTACAAATGGGTAGGTGAAAATCTTCCAGTTGTATTACACGTAGCTGCTCGTTCATTAGCTAGCCGTTCATTAAACATTTTTGGTGATCATGAAGATATCTATGCAGTTCGTCAAACAGGTATCCCAATGTTATCATCTCACTCTGTTCAAGAAGCTATGGATTTAGCTGGAGTTGCACACTTAACTGCAATTAAGTGTCATGTTCCATTCTTACATTTCTTTGATGGATTCCGTACGAGTCACGAAGTTCATAAAGTAGAAGTGTTCGATACAGAAAAATATAAAGATTTAATCGATTACGAAGCATTAGAAGACTTCCGTAAACGTGCAATGGATCCACATACAAATCCAGTAACACGTGGTGCAAACGAAAATGATGATATCTTCTTCCAAACTGTAGAAGCAAGAAATGCACATTATGATGTTGTCCCTGATGTAGTTGCTGATTACATGGAAAAAGTAAGTGAAATTACAGGTCGTGAATACAAACCTTTCACTTATGTTGGTGCACAAGATGCTGAACATGTTATCGTTGTGATGGGTTCAGCTAGTGAAGCTGGATTAGAAGTTGTTAACGATTTAGTGGCTAAGGGTGAAAAGGTTGGTATGATTAAAGTTCACTTGTATCGTCCTTTCTCTACAAAATACTTAACAGCAGTATTACCTGAAACTGTAAAACGTATTGCAGTATTAGATCGTACAAAAGAATATGGTGCAGGTGGTGAACCATTGTACTTAGATGTTTTAGGTGCATTAAATGGTAAAAACATCGAAATCATTGGTGGACGTTATGGATTAGGTTCTCATGATACGCAACCTTGTCATATCAAAGCTGTATTTGATTACTTAAATCAAGCTGAAATCAAAACAGGATTTACTGTTGGTATCGAAGATGATGTAACTCATACATCTTTACCTGTTGATACTTCTTACCAAATCGAATCCGATGCAACTTCATGTTTATTCTGGGGTCTTGGATCAGATGGTACAGTTGGTGCAAACAAAAATACCATTAAAATCATTGGTGATAACACAGATCAGTACGCTCAAGGTTATTTCGCTTATGATTCTAAAAAAGCTGGTGGTGTAACACGTTCTCACTTACGTTTTGGACAATCTCCAATTCATGCAACTTATTATGTAAATAATGCAGACTTCATCTCTGTTTCATTGGATACATATATGTTCAAATATGATGTTGGACGTGGATTAAAGAATGGTGGTACATTCTTATTAAATACAACATTTGATAAAGAACAAATCGTTAAACAAATGCCTAACCGTTTAAAGGCTCGTTTAGCTAAAGCAAATGCTAAATTCTATATCATCAATGCAACACAAATTGCACAAGATATCGGAATGGGTCGTCGTACAAATACAATTCTTCAAAGTGCTTTCTTCGCATTAAATACACAAATTATGCCATTAGAAACATCTGTAGAATTGATGAAAGCATTCGCTAAAAAATCTTATGGTAAAAAAGGTGACGAAATCGTTAACTTAAACTACAAAGCAATTGATGCTGGTAAAGACGGAATTGTTGAAGTTCCAGTTGATCCAGCTTGGGCTGAATTACCATACAACGAATTAAGAGAAATGACTGGAGATGCATATTGGGATGAATATGCTGGACGTATCAATGGTCTTGAAGGTTATGATATGCCAGTTAGTGCATTCACTAAATTTGGTGTATTAGATGGTACAATGCAACCAAATGCTTCATTCAAGGAAAAACGTGCTATTGCTGCAATGGTTCCTGATTGGAAAGCTGAAAACTGTATTCAATGTGGTATCTGTTCATTTGTTTGTCCTCATGCTACGATTCGTACATTTGCATTAACAGATGAAGAAGTTGCTGGTGCACCTAGTGAATTCGAAACAATTCCTGCAATTGGTGTAAAAGATAAGAAATTAGCATTCCGTGTACAAGCAAGTCCATCAAACTGTGTTGGTTGTGGATTATGTGTGACTGAATGTCCAGGTAAGAAGGGTGAAAAAGCATTGAAGATGGTTCCTATCCACTCTAAGATGGATGAAGATGCTTTAGCTGATTACTTATATAAAGAAACTGAATACAAAACAGATTTATTCCCTAAAAATACAATTAAGGGATCACAATTCTTAATGCCATATTTTGAAGTTTCTGGATCTTGTCCAGGATGTGGTGAAACTCCTTACTATCGTTTAGCGTCTCAATTATTCGGTAAAGATATGATGATTGCCAACGCTACAGGATGTTCTTCAATCTATTGTGGTGCAACTCCAAGTACACCATTCGTAACAGATAAAGATGGAAATGGACCTGCTTGGGCTAACTCTTTATTTGAAGACAATGCTGAATATGGATATGGTATGGCTTTAGCTCAAAACTATAAGATGGCTCGTATCTACCGTATTATGGAAGAAAATGCTGAAACAGTTTCTGCTGATTTGAAAGCATTGTTCGAACAATATATTGCTGCTAAAGGCAACAAAGATGCTGAACGTGAATTAGAACCACAAATTAAAGAATTAGCTGCTAAAGAAGCGAATGAAGAAGTTCAATCTTTAGCTAAAGAAGACTTAGTTGAAAAATCTGTATGGATTATCGGTGGTGACGGATGGTCATATGATATTGGTTACGGTGGAGTTGACCATGTATTAGCTAACAACGTAAATGTAAACATCTTAGTATTAGATACTGAAGTTTACTCAAATACAGGTGGACAATCTTCTAAATCAAGTCAACGTGCTTCAATCGCTAAATTCGCTGCTGGAGGTAAAACAACTTCTAAGAAGGATTTAGGACAAATCGCTATGACTTATGGACATGCTTATGTTGCACAAGTTTGTATGGGTGCAAACAAAATGCAAACATTAAAAGCATTCCAAGAAGCTGAAAGCTATGATGGACCATCATTAATTATTGCTTATGCACCTTGTGCAGAACACCATATTAAAGGTGGTTTAGGTATCCACCAACAAGTTCAACGTGATGCTGTTGAATGTGGATATGTCACATTGTATCGTTATGACCCACGTGCTGAACAACACTTAACAATTGATTCTAAAGAACCTGATTACTCTAAGATGAAAGCATTCATGATGAGAGAAACTCGTTTCAACCAATTGGTTAAATTAAAAGGTGCTGAAGCAGCTGACGAATTAATGGAAGCTACAAAAGCAGACGCTATGAAACGTCGTCATAGATTAGTAAGTCTAGCAAAAGAAGACGAATAATCGTATAATATAGGAACTGTTAATACAGTTCCTATTTTTTTTAAGGAGATTTAATATGAAGTTTTGTTTTGATTGTGATGATACACTCTATGACTTACAAGGTCCATTTAAACACTGTATGAAGGATTTCTTTCCATATTTTAAAGGAGATTTAAAAGAGTTTTATCGAATTTATCGTGATTTTGGAGATCAAATCTTTGATCTTCTTCAAAAAGATTTGATTACGGTTGATGATAGTGGGATTTATCGAATTTATAAGGCGGCACAAGCCTTTGGATATGATTTTTCACTGGAACAATCGGCTGATTTTCAAGATGCTTATCGAAGCTATCAGCATCAGATTTCAATGAGTTCACGTTTTCATGATTTTTTTTCGCAAACGAGCTCGGAGCTTGCGATTTTAACCAATGGCTTGGATGATCATCAGAGAATGAAATTAGAAGCATTGGATGTTTTTCGCTATTTTAAAGCGGACCACGTTTTTACCAGTGGAGGAATAGGTTTTGCGAAACCAAATTCTAAAGCCTTTGAGACAGTCGCCAATTGCACCAACACTTCGATATCGGATTGGTATTATATTGGTGACAATTATATCAATGATATGGAAGGGGCTAAAAAAGCAGGTATGAAAACTATTCATTTTAATCGCCATCACCAATTGGAAGGGGATTGTGCTGATTATCTTGTCTATACTGAAGAAGAATTAATGGATTTATTAAAGAGGTTAGAAAATGCGTAGATTTTGTTTTGATTGCGATGATACACTATATGACTTACAGGATCCATTTAAAAAGAGCATTGAGAAAATGGGAATTGCCTTACCTGTAGGAATGAATACCTTTTTTAAAATTTATCGACAAATGGGAGATCGTATCTTTGATTTAGAGCATGATCATATTATTACATCCGATGATGTTGGAATTTATCGGATTTATGCGGCTTGTAAGGAATTACATATACCATTGTCTTTAGAACAAGCTGCTGATTTTCAAGATTATTATAAATATTATCAAAAACATCTTCGAATGCATCCTCTTTTAAATGATTATTTTTCCCATACAAAGTCTTGCATTGCGATTTTAACCAACGGGCAAGAAATTCATCAAAAGGATAAAGTGCGTACTTTAGGTATGTATCAATATCTTGATGATTCGTGTGTCTTTTCAAGTGAAGGCATTGGCTATGCAAAGCCAGATCAAAAAGCTTTTCAAATAATGGCGGAAAAAATGAACAGTTCTTGTGTTGATTGGTATTATATCGGAGACAATTATATCAATGATATGGAAGGGGCAAAAAAGGCAGGAATGAAAACCATCCATTTTAACCGTCATCATTTAATGGAAGGGCAAATGAGTGATTTTGTTGTGTATACGGAAGAAGAACTAGTCAATCTCCTTAAAAAGTTAGAACAAAAATAAAGTAGCTTTTTTTCAAGCTACTTTACTTTTTTATAGAATTTCATTTAAGCGTGTTTGAATCGCATGGATAAATTCTTCAGAATTGACTTCTTTTGTTTCGATTCCTTCAGCAAGGTGACATAAGTCTTTGGTCATAATACCTTGATTTAATGTATCTAAACATGCTTGTTCTAATTTGTTGGCGAATTCAACTAAATCTTTAATTTCGTCCTTTTCACCACGTTTACGTAAGGCACCTGTCCATGCAAAAATAGTTGCGATTGGATTGGTTGATGTTTTTTCACCTTTTAAATAACGATAATAATGACGTGTTACTGTACCATGGGCTGCTTCATATTCATAGTTTCCTTCAGGCGAAACAAGTACACTGGTCATCATTGCGAGTGATCCAAAAGCAGTAGAAACCATATCACTCATAACATCACCATCATAATTTTTACAAGCCCAGATCATACCACCATTGCTTCGCATTACACGGGCAACAATATCATCAATAAGTGAATAGAAATAAGTGATTCCAGCTTTTTCAAATTGTTCTTTGTATTCTTGATCATAAATCTCTTGGAAGATATCCTTGAAGGTATGATCATATTTTTTTGAAATGGTATCCTTGGCTCCAAACCATAAATCTTGTTTCATATCAAAGGCATAGTTAAAACAAGAGCGTGCAAAGGATTCAATGGAATCATCTTTATTGTAAAGACCTTGTACAACACCTTTTCCTTCGAATTGGAAGATTTCTTGTTCTTCCTTGTTACCATCTTTATCTGTGAAACAAAGAGTTGCACTTCCACCTTTTTCAATTCTAAATTCGGTATCACGATAAACATCGCCATAAGCATGACGAGCGATTGTGATTGGCTCTTTCCAATTTTTTACAATGGGTTGAATCGGATCAATCATAATGGGTGCTCTAAATACTGTTCCATCTAAAATTGCACGAATTGTACCATTTGGGCTCTTCCACATTTGATGAAGATTGTATTCTGTCATTCTTTGGGCATTTGGTGTAATCGTTGCACATTTTACAGATACGCCATATTTTTTATTGGCATTGGCTGCATCGATGGTCACTTGGTCATTTGTAGCATCTCGATTTTCTAAACCTAAATCATAATATTCAGTTTTTAAATCTACATATGGAAGAATCAATTCATCTTTGATCATCTTCCATAAAATACGAGTCATTTCATCTCCGTCCATTTCAACGAGGGGTGTTTTCATTTGAATTTTTTTCATAAGTGAGCTTTCCTTCCTAATGATTGAAATCATTATACCTTTATTTTAAACATTTGTGTTAAACAATTTGCATGTATGATAAAATATAAACATTGTGGAGGTGGGTTCAATTGTTTATCACTACGATTCATGATAAAGAAGCGCTTTGTGCTCTTAAGCAAGCAGGGGCAAAAGGCATTATTGTGGGAATAGAAAATCTTTCTATTCGTGCATTGAATCAATTATCCATTCAAGACTTATATGAATGGAAGCAAGCTTGTGACAAGGTTGAATGTGAGCTTTATGTGAATGCGTTAAAGCTGATGATGGACTCGGATTTAGATCAAGTCCGTGATTTAATTCAAACCTGTATTGACTTGCAGATTGATGGAATCTATTGTGCAGATGAAGGGCTCATCTATATGGCAAAAGAAATGGGTTATCCTTCAATGATTTATCAGCCTGAAACCTTAGTAACCAATCATTGGGATGCACAATTCTATCTTGATCAAGGCTGTAAAGCAGTAAGCTTAGCGCATGAACTTTCAATTGATGAAATTCGATCGATTAGTCGTGTCAAAGGAATTGAAGTTTTAGTCAGTGGATACTTTTCAATTCTTTACTCAAGAAGAGTCTTGCTTACGAATTATTTCGATGCGATTGATAAAAAGATCGAAAAAGCGAATAATTTGGACTTAATTGAACAAACAAGATATGATCGTATGCCAATTCTTGAAGATGATACAGGAACACATATATTTAGTGAACACCCAATTACAAGTATCCAACAATATCAAGAACTACTTGATATGGGAATTCAACGTTTTCGAATTGATTCCATTTTTAAAAGTGATGCATGGACAGTGGATGTATTAAATGCTTATAAAGAAAAAAGAATCGTTGAGGGCTCGGATCATTGGTATTATCAGAATACGATTTTGAAAAAGGAGGATCCACAATGAAAAAGATTGAATTGTTGGCGCCTGCTGGAAATTTAGAAAAAGCGAAAATTGCGATTCTTTATGGAGCGGATGCCGTTTATATCGGTGGGAAGTCCTTTTCACTTCGTTCGCGTGCTTCTAACTTTTCGCTCGATGAAATGAGAGAATTGGTTCAATTTGCGAATCTTCATCATGCACATGTTCATGTAACCGTCAATATGCTTCCGCATGAAAGTGATTTAGAAGGTCTAAAGGAATACTTGTATGCCTTAAATGATGCAGGTGTACATGCAATTATAGTGGCATCACCTTCTATTATGATGTTTGCGAAATCATTAAATTGTCAATTTGAGATTCATGTTTCAACCCAGCATTCTACGACCAATTCGAAAGCAATTTCCTTTTGGAAGGAAAAGGGAATGGATCGAGTTGTTTTAGCACGTGAATGTCAATTAAATGAAATTAAAGCCATGGCAAAAGAGGATATTCTTCCACTTGAAGTATTTATTCATGGCGGCATGTGCATTTCCTATTCTGGTCGTTGTGTTTTAAGCAATCATATGACCTTACGAGATGCCAATCGTGGTGGTTGTGCTCAAAGCTGTCGTTGGAAATATCATTTGATGCAAGGAGAACAAGAGCTTTCTGATCCAAATAATTTATTTAGTATGTCGAGTAAGGATCTACAGGCTGTTGATGAAATTCAATGTTTCATTGAATGGGGCGTTCGTTCTTTAAAAATAGAAGGTCGAATGAAATCGGCTTATTATTTAGCAACGGTTGTATCAAGCTATCGACGCTTGATCGATGAAATCTATGAAAAAGGCTCGGTTGATGAAAGCTTTTTAGAGAATATTAAATTTGAAATTTCAAAAGCAGAAAATCGTGAAACAGGACCTGGCTTTTATAAGGGACTACCAAATTATCAGGTTCAGCTTTATCAAGATCATGATGAAACGGTCACCCAAGAGTATGTAGCCTATGTAAAAGAAGTTCAAGATGAAAAGGTTATTCTTCAAGTAAAAAATAAATTTACGATTGAAGATCAATTGGAAATCTTTGGCCCTCATATTCATAGTACAGCAATTGTTTTAGATAAGATTTTTGATACAAATGATTTAGAATTAGAGATATGTAATCAGCCAATGCAGATAGTCTATACTTCATGGGATGGACCAAAGGAAGTTGGCGCAATGATACGTAAAAGGAGAAAGAAAAATGAAATTAAGTCATAGTTATTTTTATACATTAAGAGAAAACGCTAAAGATGAAGACAGTACTTCAAGTAATTTATTAGTTCGTGCTGGTATGATTAAAAAGAACAGTGCTGGAACCTATATGATTATGCCAATGGGTAAGAAGGTTTTAGCTAAAATTGAAAACATCATTCGTGAAGAAATGGATGCAAAGGATGCACAGGAACTATTAATGCCTGCTTTAATTCCAGAAGAAGTTTATGTTCAATCGGGTCGACGTGAAGCCTTTGGTTCAAATATGTTTAGCTTAAAGGATCGTTACAATCGACCATATGTTTTAGGACCAACACATGAAGAGTTATTTACAATTGCGGCAAGTATGAATGGTAAAAGCTATAAGGATTTCCCATACAATCTTTATCAAATTCAAACAAAATATCGTGATGAAACACGTCCACGCTTTGGTTTGATTCGTGTACGTGAATTTATTATGAAGGATGCGTATTCCTTTGATAAGGATGTAGAGGGCTTAAATGAATCCTATGACAAGATGTACGATGCGTATAACCGTATTTTTAAACGTTTAGGCTTGAATTATAAAATTGTAAAAGCGGATACAGGAGCTATGGGTGGACTATTGAGTGAAGAATTCCAAGCAATTTCACCAATTGGAGAAGATATTGTCGTTGGATGTGAGCATTGTGATTTTTCAAGTAATATGGAAATTACCGAGGTTGTTGATCAGCTTGAAGAATCAAAAGAAGAAAAACAAAGCTATTCAATGAAGGAAACACCAAACGCAAAAACGATTGAAGAGGTTTCTGCCTTCTTTAAAAAAGGTGCAAAGGATTTTTTAAAGACCCTTTTATATAATGTGGATGGTAAAATTGTAGCCTTCTGTATTCCAGGAGACCGTGAATTGAATGAAGCCAAGGCTTTAAAGCTATTAAAGGGAAATGAAATGGAGCTTGCTTCTTTTGATGATGTAGAAAGAGTAACGCATGCCCGTGTAGGCTTCGCTGGTCCAATTGGAATTGATTGTCCAGTTTATTTAGATCGACAAGTATTAAAAATGAGAAACTTTATCGTCGGTGCGAATAAAAGTGATCATCATTATGAAAATGTAAATATTGAAGATTTCAAATATGAAGAAGTAGCGGACTTATGTCAAGTAAGCGAAGGGGATATTTGTCCTTGTTGCGGTCATAAATTGACCTTTGAGCATGGAATCGAAGTTGGCAACCTATTTAAATTAGGTACGAAATATTCTGAATCCTTAAATGTTTTATATACCGACCAAGACAATAAACAAAAGCCAATTTGGATGGGAAGCTATGGTATCGGATTAGAGCGTTGTATGGCTGCAGTTGCAGAACAACACAATGATGACAAAGGATTGATTTGGCCAGATGAAATTGCACCATACCGTTTAGCAATCGTTGTCATTTCTAATAAAGATGAACGACAAATGGAAGTAGCCGAGCATTTATATTCTTTCTGTAAGAAAAATCATTTTGATGTTTTATTGGATGATCGTAAAGAAAGAGCCGGTGTGAAGTTTAAAGATATGGAGCTTATCGGTATTCCACATCGAATTACGATTGGTAGAGATATTGAAAATGGTTTTGTGGAATGGAATGATCGCGCAAATCCTGAGAAAGAAAAGATTGCTTTAGAGGATGTCGAAGATCGTATTTGTGAAATTTTCAAATAATTTTCATAACTTTCTGAAAATTGAAAACGTTTACTGAAAGATAAATCTTGTTTATATCTTCTAATAATTATATTATTAGACAAGGAGGGTGTAGTATGAACACAATATATTTATCAAATAATCAAATTGTAATGAATTACAATCGTTCTTATCCAAAGAATCGAGATGCATTACTTAAAGCAGACGCTTTTCACTTGTTGGTGCAATATTTTATTGCCGAACAAACAAATCCTGAATTAAGAAAATATCTTACCCAAGATGGTAAATTAAATAATGAAGAAGCAACAAAAGAAATTGTAACTTTTGCACGTAAATTGGCCATTTTTGAATTGGATGAATTAGATAGTCCGTATGCTGAAAACCGTGAAGCTTTATTAGAAGTGATTGAAGATTTATATAAATTCTGGCGAAATCGCAGTCGCTTTGGTTTCTTAGAAAGTGAAAACTATGAAGGCTTTGGTGTAAATACCTTAGTTAAATGGGATTCAAATTTAAATGATTTGATTTTACGTACGTATCGTTTATTTGAAGAAAAGGTACAGAGCCGACACAACCGTGTGTATCGTCAAGCACAAGCGGGTACAAATGCATGTTTTTCAATTCATACACGCAATCATTTGTTACCAAAAACTTATTCAGATTTACAAGAAATTCCAATGATTGATACGGTTATGCTTCGTACGCCAATGATTTTACACAACAAGTCATCAAAAAGAACGGGTGTAATTAATCAAATCCATCAAAATCCAGTGGAATATTTTACAGGAACAAAAGATAATTGGTTCTGTTTCCCTTGTAAGGTAGGAAATTTATTGTGTTTAACTTATTTTAATATTAAATATATTGCACTATCTTTGTCTTTAGCAAACCTTTTTGAACTTGCTACAATTGAAGAAGCAGAACAAAAACCAGATTTAATCTGTATTGTAGGAAATGAAGATGGAAAAAATGAAACACAATTCTATCATGATCAAGAAAATGATATTTGGGTAGGATGTATTTCTGATCATCCAAGAATGGATTATTTTGGTTATTTAAAGAAAATGATGTTAACCTTACATAATGTTCGTAAGATGCATGAAGGTTGGTTACCTATTCATGGTGCATTTGTGAAGATTTGTTTAAATGATGGATCTAGTAAAAACATTATGCTGATGGGAGATTCAGGTGCAGGTAAGTCTGAATCCATTGAAGCATTAAAATCAGCAGGTAAGGATTATATCCGTGATGTACAGGTTATTTTTGATGATATGGGAACCATTCATATTGAAGATGGTGTTCCATATGGTCAAGGAACTGAAATTGGTGCATTTATTCGTTTGGATGACTTAGAACCAGGTACACCATATCGTGATATGGACCGTTCTGTTTTCATGGCTCCTGAAAATCCAAATAGTCGTATGGTTACACCAGCAAGTCCATATAACTTCATTGTCGCAAATCATAAAATTGATTTATTTGCGTATGCGAACAACTATACCGATAAATACGGTTTAGCTGAATTAAGTGTAGAAGAAGTAAAAGAAACCTGTAAGCTAGGAAAACGTATGGCTTTAGGAACAACACAAGAGGTTGGTATTTCGACAACATATTTTGCGAATCCATTTGGTCCTATGCAAATGGAAGAGGTATGTGAACCACTTATTGATAAAACATTCCGTTGCTTAAAGGATAATGGCATCTTCACTGGTGAAATTTATACACACTTAGGCTTTAGCCGTGAAAACCGTAAAGGTTTAAATGTTGCTGCTGAAGAATTGTTAGATTTTATCACAAAACAAAAATAAAGAATGGTGAGCTCAGATCACATTTGATTTGAGCTTTTCTTTTTAAACGAAGAAGGAGTGAATATCTATGGGACAGTTAAACAGAAGTTGTGCGGATTGTGGAGTAATTAATTGTGACGTTCAGAATAAAAAATATCCACCATTTTGTCTTACTACAGAAAATTGCGATAATGAACTGCTCAGTTCAGCATTAGCGGAATATGAGATGGGTGACAACAAAAAGATCATGAAAAACGCTGCGGACGTCGAATATGAATACTATTTGAAGATGACGCGAGTTGAAGAAACTGTAGAGTTCGCAAAGCGTATGGGTTATAAAAAAATAGGGATAGCAACCTGTGTTGGTCTGATCAATGAGACAAGAATACTTACAAGAATTTTACGAAATCATGGATTTGAAGTGTTTGGAATAGCCTGCAAAGCGGGTGCTGTACGAAAATCAAGTATTGGAATAAGAGAGGATTGTGAAAAGATAGGAATTAATATGTGTAATCCTATCCATCAGGCGATGAGGCTTAATAAAGAAAAAACAGATTTTAATATAGTAATGGGACTTTGCGTAGGTCATGATAGTTTGTTTTACAAATATTCTGATGCACCTGTTACAACGCTGGTCACAAAAGACAGGGTGCTTGGACATAATCCAGCGGCAGCGTTATATACGTCAAATTCTTATTATGCAAGAGTAAATGACGAGAATAGCTAGAAAAAGATGATTAAAGCTCTTCTACGATAAAAAATTAAAATCATTGGAGGCTGTCATGTCAAAATGAAAATCTTCCAAAAAGTAATTTTTCAGCACCGAGTTTAATTAGAATTAGTTCGGTGCTTTTATGCGTTTCTAAAAGAAGTATAGTTTAAATAACGTCAAGAATGATCATTAGGAGAAATGTAATTGTTTTGGTTTTAGTTTTTTATCAGCGGACGATGGCAAAGCATTCTTTCGACATTCATGCGTTCTATGCGGCCTTTTGCCTGTGCTACGCCTGTCGTTTTGATTTCAACACCTAATTGCTTGTAAGCATACGCTAATTGAGTAAAGGCATTTTCCTCATCCAAAAGGGTGTCTTTTCTTAGGAATCACATTTGTTGCATTATTGACAGCTGTATGAAGATGCCGTTTTTCATTTGAGATCCAATAAAATTTACTTGCGTCTATTTGAAGCATTTCACCAATATATACACAACGTGGCCTAAGCGGATGAGTTTGTGATTTATGAAAAGTTTCATTTTTTTCTTTCAATTCATTTGACCCTATAGTCAAAAAAGAATATGATAGTCATAGAAAAGTGACAAAAGATTAAGCTTTTTATTAGGGATATTTGTATAGCAAAGTAAAGTGCCAATTTTAAAATGCTAATTAATGAATACAAAAAAGCAGGTTATGATGCGCTAGTTGACTATTTCGATAAAGGCGCGATGGCGAAGTTGCCATTAATTTTATTTAACGCTAGTAGCGATGTAGTTAAAACCGGTGAAAAGGCCGTGAATTTAAATGATTTTAAAGAATCTATAGATTTGTTAGCGCAAACTAAGGGCCATCCCTCACGGTTTGATGCAAGTTTAATTAAATGGAGGGGCGCTTATAAGCAACAATACGATGCAGTGTTTGGCAAAAATGCTTCATAATCATTCCCTATTATGGAAAGTGAGGATATTTATATGACTGAAATTCATCCTGTGTTAATGCCGATTTTAGATACAGATAGTATGGCAGATTTATACATTAAGTGTATGCTTGGAAATGCAACAAATTATGAATTTAAGACACTCAAATGGAATATTTCTATCAGTTGCATGGTGAATTGCGCTTTGCTTATGACGCTTGCCAGAAAAGCTATTATTAAAATAGGGTATATTAAATGGAAAAAGATATATGATCCAAACATTGACAAAGAGC